>JBBKXS010000133.1:0-16231 GCA_037969605.1 Flavobacteriaceae bacterium | reverse complement strand
GTCAATTTCAAGAAATCACCAAAACAGCCACAGTCTTTAACTTTATCAAAATAGGCGGCATAAAATGTTAAGAAGGTGAAGAACACTATCATGCCCAATAAACTCCAAACCGTAAATTTAGGTTTGTAACCGATCAACAAAAACACGCCTAAAACCACTTCAAAAACAACGACAAAAATGGCGATCGCCAATGCATAAGGCTCAAAAAAAGGAATATTAAGTACCTCAGAGCTAAAATATTCCTGAAGTTTATAGGAAAACCCTAAAGGGTCGTTTAATTTTATAAATCCCGAAAAGATAAATAATGCTCCAACCAGTAGTCTGCTAATGTGTATTATGTATTTCATATTCTTCTGTCATTCCTGTGAAGGCAGGAATCTTTTTAATTATAACTAGTTTTTTTGATGGATTCCTGCGTTCGCAGGAATTACAATCATTTTTCATTCAAATGAATCAAAGCAAAAACTGCATAATTAATCATATCCTGATAATTAGCGTCTATGCCCTCACTCACTATGGTTTTTCCTGAATTATCTTCAATTTGCTTGACTCTCAATAACTTTTGTAAAATCAGATCGGTTAACGAACTCACACGCATATCGCGCCAAGCTTCTCCATAATCATGATTTTTATCCATCATCAACTGTTTGGTCAAACCAACTTTTTCATCATATAATGTTGTGGCCTCCTCGACAGATAAATCGGGCTGTTCCACAACTCCTTTTTCAAGCTGAATCAAAGCCATGGTACAATAATTTATGATACCAATAAACTCACTGGTTTCATCTTCATCTACTTTCCTAACACTATTTTGTTGCAGACTTCTTATACGTTGAGCTTTTATAAAAATTTGGTCGGTCAATGAAGGTAACCTTAAAATTCGCCATGCACTACCATAATCTTTCATTTTATTGATAAAAAGGCTTCTACTCTTCTCAATGATATCATCGTATTGTTTTAAGGTATCTAGCATCTAATACATTTAAATTTGCGTAAATTTCGCATAAATAATTTTAAAGTTCAAAGTTTAGTGTTTAAAGTTTGGTTAATGTCCGAAATTTTAAAATACACCAATTTTTTATCTTACAACTTTGGAATTTTGATATTTTAATATAATGACTATTAATTGCAAAGGACAGCTTATAGATTTAACCTCCCCCAAAGTCATGGGGATTTTGAATCTTACTCCAGATTCTTTTTATGATGGTGGAAAGTATAAAAATGAATCGGAGATACTTTCAATAGTTGAAAGCATGCTCCATGATGGCGCTACGTTTATTGATGTAGGTGCTTATAGTTCTCGACCCAATGCAAACCACATTTCTGAAAATGAAGAATTAGACCGTATTGTTCCTATTATTGAATTGCTAACAAAATCGTTTCCTGATATTTTGTTGTCAATTGATACGTTTAGAAGTCGGGTTGCTAAACAATGTATTGAGGCTGGAGCTTGCATCATCAATGATATATCGGCTGGAAAATTGGATGAGCACATGTTGGCAACCGTTGCAAATTTGCATGTGCCTTACATTATGATGCACATGCGCGGAACACCACAAAACATGCAAAAACAAACTCAATATGATTATTTGGTGAAGGATATTTTGTTTTATTTTTCTGAACGCATTGCTGCCGCAAGAGCTTTAGGTATAATTGATATGATTGTTGATCCCGGGTTTGGGTTTGCTAAAACCATTGCCCAAAACTTTGAACTGCTAAACAATCTTGAACTTTTTAAAATACTCGATTTGCCTATTTTAGTTGGGCTTTCCAGAAAATCAATGATCTATAAATCTTTGGATATAAATGTAAATGAGGCCTTAAATGGTACAACGGTTTTAAATACAGTTGCCATACAAAAAGGGGTAAACATTCTAAGGGTACATGATGTTAAAGAAGCTGTGGAATGTATAAAACTACATAACTTAATTTATTGATCATATTTTGTTAAATTTACAAAAACACTTTAGCCTTGGATAAATTCAAATTTTGGGATTTTGGAGTAATTGATTTTATCGATGTCTTTCTCGTGGCTATTCTTCTCTATTATATTTATAAACTGGTAAAAGGCACTGTTGCCATCAATATTTTTATTGGCATTATTGTTATCTATTCCGTTTGGAAATTGACCGATTTCCTTAAAATGAACATGCTCCACAATATTTTTGATGGCTTTATGAAGGTTGGTATCATTGCATTGATTGTCGTGTTTCAACCCGAAATTCGAAAATTTCTGCTTATGGTGGGTTCAACAAATTTAAGTGGAAAGGGTAAATTTTTCAGTAGGATGAAATTCTTAAGAACTGAAGTTGAAAACGAAACCAAAGTGGAGGACGTCATTGCGGCCTGCAATAAAATGGGCGCTACCCGAACGGGAGCATTAATTGTTTTAGAACGCAATAATAATCTCGATTTTTTAATCAGTACGGGTGACGTTATGAATATTGGGGTTACCCAACCGATTATAGAAAGTATCTTTTTTAAAAACAGCCCGTTACATGATGGCGCAATCATTATTGAAAATAACGTTGTTAAGGCAACCCGAGTCATTTTACCAGTAAACAATGAGAAAAAAATTCCTGAACGTTTTGGATTGCGTCATCGTGCCGCGATTGGAATTACCGAGAAAACCGATGCCCTTACTGTTGTTGTAAGTGAAGAAACGGGGCAAATTTCCTACATTAAAAATGGGGAATTTGTGATGTTTAAAGACACACAAGACCTCACAGAAATGATCAAAAAGGATTTGGTTTAAAACCTAAAGAACTTGAACCTCTTTCATAAACTGCACTTCATAAAGATTTCTATAATATCCATCTTTCTTTTTAAGCAATTGCTTGTGGGTACCTTGCTCTACAATTTGCCCTGAGTCCAACACAATAATATTATCAGCTTTTTTAATGGTGGCCAATCGGTGCGCTATAACTATTGATGTTCTATTTTTAGTGATCTTATCGGTAGCATCTTGTATCAATTGTTCGGAATAATTATCAACAGAAGACGTAGCTTCGTCCAAAATTAATATACTAGGATTTGTTACATAAGCCCTCAAAAATGAAATGAGTTGACGTTGCCCAGAAGACAACATCACGCCCCGTTCTTTGACATTATAATGGTAACCTCCAGGCAAACTCATAATAAATTCATGGATTCCAATATCCTTAGCTGCTTGCTGCACTTCAGTTTCAGAAATATTAGGGTCATTTAAGGTAATGTTATTCAAAATAGTGTCTGCAAACAAAAACACGTCTTGTAAAACCACTGCAATTTGGGCTCGTACCGATTTTAACGTGAGATCTTTTATATCAACTTCATCTATGCAAATACTTCCCTTTTGAATATCGTAAAACCGATTCAGAAGATTGATAATGGTTGATTTTCCAGCACCTGTGGCTCCAACAATAGCAATAGTTTGTCCCGATTTCACTTCAAATGAAATGCCTTTCAAAACTTCCTCATTCTCTAAATAGAAGAAATGAACGTCTTTAAATTGAATATCTCCTTTAAATTGTGAAGCAATCAATGTGCCTGTATCGTCAATTTGTGATGTGGTATCCAAAACTTTAAATACCCTGTCAGCAGCAACCATTCCCATTTGCAAGGTGTTAAATTTATTGGCTATTTGGTTTAAGGGCCTAAACATCATGGGTATAAACATAATGTAAGCTGTTAAATCTCCAATAGAAACAGAATTATTGACTATAACCAACAAACCGCCCGCCCAAATGACTGCTCCTAGGGTTAAGGAACCCAAAAGTTCGGTCACGGCAAAGAAAATGGAGTTATACCATACTGTTTTTAACCATCCTTTTTTGTGGCGTTGATTGATAACCTTAAATTTTTCGTATTCTGTAGGTTCCCTAGTAAACAGTTGAAGAATTTTCATCCCTGTAATACGCTCTTGCACAAAAGAATTCAAGTTAGCAACTTCGTTACGGACTTCCTCAAAAGCACGTTTCATATATCTTTGAAAAATTTTTGTAGCAAACAACATAATTGGTAGAGTCACAAAAACAATAAGGCTCAATTTCCAATTCATCCAAACCATGAAACCACCCACAACAGCCATTTTTAATACATCGCTAGCGATCATAAAAAGTCCTTCCCCAAAAATATCGGCAATACGTTCCATATCGGTCACGGCTCTAGTTATTAAAACTCCTACTGAAGAATTGTCAAAGTATTTCATTTTAAAACTTAACATATGCTTGTAAAGCTTCACCCTAATGTCCTTAACAACGGATTGTCCCAACCAACTTGCGTAATAAATAAACAATAATTGGCAAATGACCTCCAAAATCAAAAGCACAGTCATGATAACAATGTAAAACATAAAACCGTCATAATTCTTCAATGCAACATGTTCGTCAATCGCTATTTGGAGTACATAGGGTCTAAAAGCTCCAAAAATGGCAAGTCCAATCACAAAAATCAAGGTGCCAAAAAACACCAATTTATAAGGTTTTATAAACTGTAGCAACCGTTTGAAAAGCGAGGTATCGAATATTTTTTTTTCTTTTTTATCCATGTACTGTTTTACAATTTAAGAGATTCTGGATAGGTAATATGCGTTAAATATAATCCATGAGCAGGAACTGAGTACCCTGCTTCACTCCTATTTTTTGACTCTATAATAGTAATTAAATCTTTAACTTGAATTTTCCCAAGTCCAATATTGATCATTGTTCCCACTATTGCTCTTACCATATTTCGCAAAAAGCGGTCGGCTGTAATAATAAATATTAGCTCATTATTTTCTTCAACCCACTCAGCTTTTTTAATGTCACAATCAAATGTTTTGACATCGGTATTGCTTTTAGAAAAACATTGAAAATCTTTATATTGTAATAAAATTTTGCTGGCTTCATTCATTTTTTCAATATCCAAAGGTAATTGAAGCCGATAAGCTAAATCAGAGTTAAACACATTTTTAGTTACAGAAATTTTGTAATGGTATGTTCTACTTGTGGCATCAAATCTGGCATGGGCATCCGCTTTCACCCTAAAAATATCATGAACTGCAATGTCATTTGGCAAAAAAGAATTTAACTTATATACGAGGTTTTGAAAATCTACTTCAAATTCTAAATCAAAATGGGCAAACATTTGAGAGGCATGAACCCCAGTATCAGTTCTACCAGCTCCAACCACTTCTGTTTTGATCTGCAATAAAACTGATAGTGTTTCTTCCAAAACCTGTTGAACAGAAATAGCATTGGGCTGATTTTGCCAACCGTGATAAGCTTTCCCGTTATACGATAATTCAATAAAATATCTCAAGCTAAACCGTTACTTTTGTTAAAGAATTACAAAGATAATTAGTTTTGTCGGTTTACATTTTACATTAACATTAAATGAAGAAAATTCTTCTCCTATCGGATACCCATAGTTATATAGATGATGATATTTTAAAATATGTCAAACAGGCGGACGAAGTTTGGCATGCAGGCGACATCGGAGATTTAAAGGTTACCGATGCTATTAAAGCCTTAAAACCTTTAAGAGCAGTTTATGGAAATATTGATGATGCCAAAGCAAGAGTTGAGTTTCCCGAACATAATCGGTTTTTGTGTGAGATGGTTGATGTTTGGATAACACATATTGGTGGTTATCCCGGACGATACAATCCTAGAATAAAGAATCTAATGTATCAAAATCCTCCAAAGATGTTCATATGTGGTCATTCCCATATTTTAAAAGTTATGCCTGATAAAAAATTAAACCTTTTACACATGAACCCAGGAGCATTAGGAAAATACGGTTTACATAATGTGCGGACTATGCTTCGCTTTACAATTGATGGTGACAAAATCGATAATTTAGAAGTTATAGAATTTAAGAAGTAAAAAACCCAGAGTCTTCACCCTGGGTTTACGCACTAATACAACTAAGATAAAAGGTTTATCGCAATCTATCCACAGATTTCACGAGATCTTCATCCTTTTTAATGGCTTTGTTTGCTAAAACCAAAAAAACGATAGAAAAAATAGGCATAAAAATCCCAACACCCTTCTCAGAAATATGACTTTCTCCAGGTGAGATTAGCAATTGATACACGAATAATCCTAGTAAAATAAAGTTTAATATGATATTTAGACGGCCCAATACAAATTGAGACTGTCTTTTTTTATAGCTGAATATTGAAATTAAGGATAACAAAGCTGAGCCCAAAAATAATAACAAATAGGTCATGTTGTCCTTAGCAAAAACAGGCACATCATTACTGTTGGTCCATAAATGGAATACAAAAATCAATCCAGCTGCAATGATAGCTGAAATTAATAAATATATAGTCTGTATGCGTTGTATCACCTGATTTAAAAAAATTAAAGCACAAAATTAGCAGTTTCTTTTTAAAAGAATACTGAATTTTTAAAATAATATTGTATTATTGCAGAAGTAAGTTGATTTCCCAAAGGTTCAGCTTATTAAATCTTCAGATTTTTTTCAGTTTTTTTCCTCTTAATTACGTTTTAAGAAAAGTACGAAACAAATCAATTTCAGTTTTAAAAAACATAATATTCAATACACATCAATGTTTGAGATTTCACAATTAAAAGAAAAAAAGCTTTCTGATTTACAAGAGATAGCACAAGAACTTAATGTACCAAAATACCGCACATTAAAAAAAATGGATCTAGTCTATCAAATTCTAGATCTTCAAGCAGCAAACCCTAAAGCAATAATAAAAGAGTCCGTTAAGGAAGAAACTCCAAAAGCTCTAGTTCAACAAGTTAAGCCTAAAAGGGAGCGAGTTGAAAAAAAAGCCCCAGAAGTTAAAGTTCAACAAAAAATAGAATTTTCTGAACCTAATAAAGTAGATAGTAGTCAAGCACAACAAGACGGGAATGATTCTGATGGTAAAGAAAATTCCAACACATCAAAAGATAGTGACAATGAAAATAGGTCTCTGCTACATGCTAAAAGCAAAGATCATAAACCAAATCCTCGTCAAAAGGATGGAAATATTTCTGATAGCAAAGAAAATACCAACACATCAAAAGATAGTGGCAATGAAAATAGGTCTCTGCCCCATCCTAAAAACAAAGATAATAAACCAAATCCACGTCAAAAGGATGGAAATACTCACGGTAATAACGGTAATAAGGACAACCGAAACCGTTACCGAGAACCAGATTTTGAATTCGACGCCATAATTGAGAGTGAAGGTGTTTTAGATGTTATGCAAGATGGTTATGGCTTTTTACGCTCATCTGATTACAACTACTTATCATCACCTGACGATATTTATGTTTCACAATCACAAATCAGGCTATTTGGTTTAAAGAAAGGAGACACCGTACTTGGCAACGTTAGACCACCTAAAGAAGGCGAAAAATATTTCCCTTTAATTAAGGTTACCAAAATTAATGGACAAAAACCAGAAGTGGTAAGAGATCGGGTTTCTTTTGAACACTTAACCCCTCTGTTTCCAAAGGAAAAATTCAATCTTGCCGAAAAGCAGAGTACCATTTCAACACGTATCATGGATTTGTTTTCACCTATCGGAAAAGGACAACGTGGTATGATTGTTTCCCAACCTAAAACTGGTAAAACCATGTTGTTAAAGGATGTGGCCAATGCCATAGCAGCCAACCATCCTGAAGTGTATTTAATGATTTTATTGATTGATGAGCGTCCAGAGGAAGTCACCGATATGCAGCGTAATGTAAGAGGTGAAGTCATTTCTTCAACTTTTGATAAAGAGGCACATGAACATGTTAAAATTGCCGATATCGTTTTAGAAAAAGCAAAACGCTTGGTTGAATGTGGCCATGATGTTGTTATTCTTTTGGACTCCATTACACGTTTGGCAAGAGCCTACAATACAGTACAACCGGCCTCTGGTAAAATTTTAAGCGGTGGTGTAGATGCTAACGCACTGCACAAACCTAAACGCTTTTTTGGAGCTGCACGTAATATTGAAAATGGAGGTTCGTTGACCATTATTGCAACTGCCTTGACCGAAACAGGCTCCAAAATGGATGAAGTAATTTTTGAAGAATTTAAAGGTACTGGTAATATGGAATTACAATTGGATAGAAAAATCTCCAATCGTAGAATTTTCCCTGCCATCGACCTTACTTCTTCAAGTACGCGTCGTGATGATCTGCTTTTAGATGATAATACTATTCAACGCATGTGGGTCATGCGCAAATATTTAGCAGATATGAATCCTGTAGAAGCTATGGAATTTATAAATGATCGTTTCAAGAAAACCAGAAACAATGAAGAGTTTTTAGTTTCAATGAATGGTTAAAATTTCAATATATTAAATAGAAAAACCCTTGAAAATTTTATTCAAGGGTTTTTTTATTGTCTTTTTTGATATAAAAAAAGCTTCTTTAAAAGTAGAGGCTCTTAAATATACAGTGGATTTTTATGCTAAGGTTGCTATATGTTTAGTTAAACCAGACTTTAAATTGGCTGCTTTATTAGCATGAATAACATTTCTCTTAGCCAATTTATCAATCATCGAAACCACTGAAGGTAAAAATGCCGCAGCATCTTTAGCTTTATCCATTTCACGTATCTTTTTAATTGCATTACGCGTGGTTCTATGTTGATATCTATTGGTTAAACGTTTTGCTTCGTTTGTTCTAATTCTTTTTAATGCAGACTTATGATTTGCCATGTTATGTTTTTCTAATTAAAAATGGTGTAGCCCGTAGGGGAGTCGAACCCCTCTTACCAGGATGAAAACCTGGCGTCCTAGCCGATAGACGAACGGGCCATTTGATGCTTCAAAGCAAGGTGAATTCAACTCACTTTTCAAATGACTTTGCAATCCTTGATTGCGGATGCAAAAATACAATTATTTTTAAATGACACAACAACTAAATAAACTTTTTTGAAAAATTTAATATGCCTTTGCAAACAGTACTCTTTTCGAGGATGGTTTACCGCTGTAAATACAGTTTCCAGCTTCATTTTTTGTGTCAAAAGGAATACATCTGATGGTAGCTTTAGTTAACTCCTTAATTGTTTGTTCAGTTTCAGGAGTGCCATCCCAATGTGCTGAAACAAAACCAGTTTTATTCTCTAAAATGTGCTTAAATTCGTCAAATGTATGGACCTCTGTAATATGTGTATTTCTAAAATTCAATGCTTTTTCAAATAATGCATCTTGAATTTCAGTCATTAAGTTTTTAACCACAGGGACCAAATTATCTAAAGCAATATTCTCTTTAGTTAATGTATCTCTTCTGGCCAATTCAACGGTTTTGTTTTCCAAATCTTTTGGTCCGATTGCAATCCTTAAAGGCACACCTTGCAATTCATATTGTGCAAATTTGGCACCTGGACGCTGTGATGTTCTGTCATCGTATTTGCAACTAATTCCCAATCTTTTAAATTGTTGCAATAAATTTTTAGCCAGTATGGATATTTCCTCCAGTTGTTCATCCGTTTTATAAATTGGAACAATTACAACTTGAATTGGAGCTAAATTTGGAGGTAAGACCAAACCCTTATCATCACTATGGGTCATAATTAGAGCTCCCACCAAACGGGTTGAAACGCCCCATGAAGTTGCCCAAACATAATCCAATTGCCCTTCTTTAGTGTTAAACTTAACATCAAAGGCCTTGGCGAAATTTTGTCCTAAAAAATGTGAAGTTCCAGCTTGCAATGCTTTACCATCTTGCATTAATGCTTCAATACAATAGGTTTCAAGAGCTCCAGCAAAACGTTCACTTTCGGTCTTTACCCCTTTTATGACTGGAATGGCCATAAAGTTTTCGGCAAACTCCGCATAAACCTCATTCATCTGTATAGCTTCAGCAATGGCTTCTGCTTTAGTTTCGTGTGCCGTATGGCCTTCTTGCCATAAAAATTCAGCGGTACGTAAAAATAAGCGCGTACGCATTTCCCAGCGTACAACATTAGCCCACTGGTTTATAAGTATTGGTAAATCTCTATAACTTTGTATCCAACCTTTATAAGTATTCCATATAATGGCTTCGCTAGTTGGTCTTACAATAAGCTCTTCCTCCAATTTAGCTTCAGGGTCAACTCTTAATTTTCCGGGGCGGTCTGGATCGTTTTGTAATCTATAATGGGTTACAATCGCACACTCTTTGGCAAAGCCTTCCGCGTTTTTTTCTTCGGCTTCGAACAAACTTTTAGGTATAAAAATTGGAAAATAGGCATTTTGATGCCCAGTTTCTTTAAACATTCTGTCTAATTCTGCCTGCATTTTTTCCCAAATTGCATAACCATATGGTTTAATTACCATACATCCCCTAACGGCCGAATTCTCCGCCAAATCAGCCTTTATGACCAATTCGTTATACCATTTTGAATAATCTTCGGCCCTACTTGTGAGATTTTTGCTCATTGTCAGTGTTTTGGCACAAATATTGTGCTTATGTTAAATAAAAAAATAGTTCGACAAAACTAACTATTTTTGTAATGTTCAACAATAAAATTATAGAGATATGCAATTTATAAGTTACTTAAAATCGAAATTGCCATTTTATGTTGCACTAAGCTTTACTTTTATTTTAGCTTCTTGTGGTTCATACCAATATGTTGGTTATGACAATGATGGCATTTATGGATCTGAAGATGTAGTGTATGAACAGCAATCATATAACGAAACTCCTGCTGGGAACAACAATAACTATTACAAAAATTATTTTGCTGAAAAATCTCGTCAATTTGAAAACGTCTCTGAAGATGGTGCCGTTTTTACAGATATAGATTCCTATGAAGGTGACTATAACGAGGTTGAAGACACTACCTATGTAAGTGGTTACTCTGGTTGGGGTCAAGATAATGGCAATGTTACCGTTAATGTTTACTCAAACTATGGTTATAGCAATTGGTACAGGCCTTATGCCTGGAATTGGTATAGACCTTATTATGGTTTTAGTTATTATGGATATGATCCCTACTGGTATTCACCTTTTTATGGATATTATGGATATAGTGGATATTATGGTGGTTTTAGCTATTATAGTCCTTATTGGTATGGTCACCACAGAAACCATAACTATTATAATAGTTACTATGGTAGCAGAAATATTGCCTATAATGCTGGTAGACGGGGATCACTAGCCAATAGCACATATAGAACTTCTAATTATAGTGCTGATAGAACCTCATCTCTAAATAGGCGTAGTTCTTCAACCTTATCTAGAAGTAATAGTACTATTTCAAGACCACGTAGCAGTACTTTTTCATCTACTGCTAGACGAGGCCAAAATTCTGCGGTTAGACCAAGAATAAATTCCAATAATCGAAACAATAATTCAACAGTTAGACCAAGGGTAAACTCTACAACGAGACCAAATACTACAACCAGAAGTAATTCTACACCAAGGCGTTCAAATAATAATAATTCGTCGTCTTCAATAAATAGAAGTTCATCTCGTAGTAGTTCATCATCTGGATCAAATATTAGTAGTGGACCGTCGAGATCGTCATCGAGTAGCAGTTCTTCGAGATCATCTTCTAGTAGAAGGGGAAACCAATAATTATTATTTAAAATTTTAGAAATTATATATGAAAAAGTTAAATTTACTATTCATAGGTGTATTATCTATGTCTTATGTCTCGGCTCAGGATATTAGTGATGCCGTTAGATATTCCCTAGATGAAGTTCAAGGAACTGCTCGATTTAGAGCTATGGGAGGAGCATTTGGAGCATTGGGTGGGGATTTATCAGCAATAAGTATCAATCCTGCTGGAGCGGCCATTTTTCAAAGAAGCAGTGGTTCGTTTACATTATCTAATTTAAATACTAAAAATGAAGTAAATTACTTTAATAGTTTTAGTTCTTCATCAGATTCTAAATTTGATATCAACCAATTGGGAGGGGTCTTCATATTTAACAATACTGATCAAAATTCTCCATGGAAAACACTGGCATTAAGTATCAATTATGATAAACTTTCCAATTTTGATAACAATTGGTTTGCAGTAGGAACTAGTACAAACTCCGTTGATAGTTACTTTTTAAGCCATGCCCAAGGGTTACGACTGGATGAAATTTCTGCATTACCAGGTGAAAGTTTGGAAGATGCCTATGCTGAAATTGGCGCTTTTTACGGTTATGGAAATCAACAAGCTTTTTTAGGCTATGAATCTTACATTTTAGAGCCATTTTCGGATACTGATGATAATACAAATTATAGTTCAAATATTGCTCCCGGAACGTTTGAACATGATTACACTTATGCTGCTAGAGGCTACAATGGTAAATTGAGCTTTAATATTGCTTCACAGTTTAGAGATAATTTATATTTAGGCTTAAATCTTAATTCCCATTTTATCGATTATGATAAATCAACTTATTTATACGAAGGAAACTCAAACGCAGGTTCTTTGGTTAATGAAGTTGGGTTTGAAAATAATCTACACGCGACAGGTACAGGGTTTTCTTTTCAATTGGGAGCCATTCTCAAATTAAGTGAAGAATTAAGAGCTGGTTTAACTTATGGTTCTCCAACTTGGTTTAGGATAAGTGAAGAAACCACCCAATATTTAGCAACAGTAAGAAATGAAGGTGGTTCAAATATTACTCAAACTATAGATCCTAACACGGTAAATGTATTTCCTGATTACAGATTGCAAACTCCAGGTAAATTAACTGGAAGTCTCGCTTATGTATTTGGAGATGAAGGATTGATAAGTTTTGATTATTCCAGAAAAGATTTTGGAAATACGAAATTCAAACCCACAACCGATTCCTATTTTTCATCACAAAACAATTTGATAAGCAACACTTTAAAAAATGCTTCAACCTATAAATTTGGAGGTGAATATCGCTACAAACAATATAGCTTTAGAGGAGGTTATCGTTTTGAAGAAAGCCCATATCAAGACAATTCGTCCTATGGAGATTTAACTGGATTTTCTTTAGGCTTGGGATATAATTTTGGAAACATGAAATTAGATTTAGCCTTTGACCAATCAGACAGAAGTATCAAAAATCCATTTTATGCTGTTGGTCTTACTAATGCCGCAAATGTAGATTCGAAGATTTCCAACATTACGGCCTCTTTAAGTTTCAATTTATAAACTTTTAAAGTATAAAGCACAAAAAAGGGGTCATGAATGACTCCTTTTTTGTGCTCATTTTTTATCTTTTAAGTGAAAAATGTGATCTGAATTCTTTTCGTGCACCACTGCCCAATTCGTCATATAATACTGTAAACCAATAATCACTTGAAGGCATTAATGCTCCATTGAAGGTTCCATTCCAACCATCTCCGGAAGAACTGATTTGTTTTAACAGTTTGCCAAACCTATCATAGATGTATATTGCAACATTGGATTGACTCTCCAATCCTTTAATATTCCAGGTATCGTTAAAGGAATCTCCATTCGGAGTAAAATACAATGGATAATCAATAACCATTACAGTTATACTAGTCAAACCGCATCCTGTTTTATCTCGAGCGGTTACTGTATGTGCTCCACCAGTTACATTTTCGAAAGTTCCACTTTCCTGCCAAGGTCCAAAGTCTAGTCTGTATTCATAATCTCCAAAACCCGTGGCATTTGCTACAATAACATTATTGTCTACAAAAGCTTTGGTTGTAACATTGGCTGTTACTATTGGAGGAGCACTTTCAATAACTTCAGCACTATCAGATTTTTGACAGGAAGTTGTAGTATTGGTTACAATCACGTTATAGATCCCGCCTTGGGCAGGTATCAAACTTGAATTAGTTTCTCCAGAAATTACCGTTCCATCCAAACTCCATTCAAAGCTATAATTGGTATTAGACAAACCAGTATCTAATACAGGTGGGCCTACAACTTCTGTTCCATTGCTGTTTACACATAAAACATAACTGTCATCTAAATCAAATATTGGTAACAATTCGACACGAAGGGTAAGGTTTGTTACGGCATAACAAATTGAATTTGGAGTTGTATCATCATCTACCCTTGCATATATGATTTGTGGATTGGTCATATTTTCATAAATGGTCGGAATAGGGTTTATTCCAGCATCTGCATCAGACGAAGAAGAAAAGTAAGTCACTATAAAATTTGCTGGATTTTGTCCGTCCAAAACGCTCACATCTTGAGTTGTTAAATCAAATTGTGCCAATCCATCATTACCACCAATATTATCACAAAGCGTATAAATTATTGGAACCATATCACTATTTGCCTCTGGAATTTCTTGTACTTCAATATAAAAACTTGGTGTACTAACTGAACAACCAGAACTGGTATTGGTAATAGCCACAAAAATTTGCTGTGGATTTGTTGTATTGGTATATGGACTTGATAATGGATTGGTACCATTGTCAGCTTCCACTTGAGTTTCATGATAAGTAACTGTAAATATCTGTGGATCTTGTCCATTTAAAACTTCAGCAGTCTTACTATCTAAATCAAAAGGATAAAATCCAGTAGAATTATCTTCACACACTGTTAAATCTGTAACGGCAGTTGCCTGTGGTGATGGACTGACCACAATATCAAAATCTACTACAGTATAACAGCCCGTAACATTATCGGCCACTCTAACATAAATAGTTTGAGTTGTACTGGTATTGGTATAAGCTGTCGGATTGGAAATTAAATTAGTCGCTCCTTCTGCGTCTGCTTGGGAGGCATAATAGGTTGCAGTAACACCTAACTGACCATTAATAATATAAGTTTCGTTAACTGTTAAATCAAAGACTTCTTTCAGATCTCCTGGATTAATATCGTCACACAGTATAAGACTATTTGGATCGGTATTTGGAGTTGGATTTGGTAACACATTTAAAATTAATGTTGTATAGTTCACACAAGTTGTAACAATATTTGTAACAACGACGTATAGAGTTTGTGGATTGGCAGGTAAAGCATTAACGGATCTGTTTGAATACATTGTAGGATCTGCTATAACATTAGATTGTGCTTGGGCGTCGGTATTCGTTTCATAATAACTTACCGTTAAATTAGGATCTCCAGAGGTAATTTCATTGTCTTTCAAAGTTAGATCAAATACGGTAATACCATCTGCTATGTCATCGTCACAAAGTTCTAATGGTGTTGGCGTTATAACACTGGGTATTGGATTAACAACAAGGTCAAACAAAGTCAAACCGTAACATAATGGATTTGCATTTTCTTCAATTCTAACATAAATAGACTGGGGAGAACCTGTGTTTACAAAATTTGTTGGATTAACAATTGGATTTGATGCTGAATCAGCATCTGTTTGATTATTGTAATAGCTTACAGAAAATAATGTAGGGTCTTGAGTTCCTAAAATTGTTCCATCTTTAGTGGTTAAATCAAATAGCTCAATTCCATCATTACTGATATCATCACAAACTTCATAATTGCCGGGTTGGTTTGCTATAGCTCTGTAATTCACAATTAAATTAAAAAGTGGCGAACCAGAAGTTGAATAGCAGGTTGATTCACCTGCTCGTTCAACCCTTACAAAAATGGGTTGAGGATTTACAGTATTTCTATAAGGACTGACCAATGCATTGGTTCCTGAATTGGCATTTGATAAAGATGTATGATAGCTAACATTAAAATTAGAAGCAGGCTGTGCTCCTAAAATGGTCACTGTTTGGCTTTCTAAATCAAAAGCTTCAAACCCATCATTGGAATCATCATCACAAGTTTCCATATCAAAGGCAGGATTAACTGTTGGAGGATTCGTAAGATTTAATGTAAATGTTTCTACTTCGTAACAATCTGAATTTTGATATTCAATTCTTGTATATATAATTTGACCATCAATTCCAGAATAAGAACTGGTAGAATTTATAGTATTTGCTCCAGCATCTGCATCTGCTTGAGATTCATGATAGGTTACAACCAAATCAGATGGAATGGATGAACTTGCAAGGACAACTGGAGTGTTTACTGCTAAATTAAACAAATAAGGTGGAGCACCTATGTCGCAAGTAAATAAATCATTTGGTGTTGCCGTTACAATTTCTGGTAATACATCAATACATACTTGTTCAGTGTATTCACAACCAAAATCATCCAAAACTCTATAAGTATAACAATGTTTTCCTGAAGTTGTAGGTTGTATGGTAATGGTATTTCCCGTAGTACTTATTATTGATGGATCTGCATCCCAAGATTCCGAAGTAATTGTTGGTGTAAATGATAGATCTGCAGGTTGAATACTGGGATCAAAATTGAGTTCCCATGAAAAAATATAACCATTATCTTCTTGAAAATTATCTGTAATTCTAATGGTCCAAATACCGTTTAAAGGCGAACCTACCAAACCTGTCAATGGATTAAG
>JBBKXS010000132.1:0-5640 GCA_037969605.1 Flavobacteriaceae bacterium | reverse complement strand
ACCTTTTTCCAACCAAGTGTTTTGTAAAGCTCCGTTGCTGTCCCGTTGTTCCTCTTCTATGGGCGTTGTAAACCATTTGTAATGTAGAGCTACCCGTACGGAATTAAATCCATGGGTTTTCATAAAATCTAAATCGGTTTTTGTAAAGTGATTAGCCAACCAAGTATCATAAAATGTATTGGTACGGGCTTCTCCCATAATTTCAACAAGTTTGTTACGGTATTGGGTATGTGTACTTACTTCAGCAGATGTGGATTGCATCATATAGCCTTCTTGAATCATCCAATTCCCGGTGCCAATACTTCTCAATATCACAGGGCCTTGATCATTGACAATGGCTTTACCATCTGTTCTTAAAAAACCTTGGGAGAAAAGAGCAGAGACGTTAAGCAAGAGCGCTAACACTAATAATTTTTTAACCATTTTCTTTTAAGATATTAAATTTCCATCCTCATCCCATTGGGCAACATCCCCTCTGGTGGCATGGTCTACACATTTGGCAAGCCATACGGGGTCGTAACTCAATCCATGGTCGTCCAGCACATCTTGGGGCACACCATCCCAATTGTTTGGGGTATTGCCTTTGTAATCTAGTTCTTTGATCCCAACTTCTGAAGTAAAATACCCTGTAAGTACCAAGTTTCGCATCAGAGAAAAGAACTGCACTTCCTGTACTTGCTCTTCAGCATCGGGATTGGGATAGGCAATACTATCCAATACTTCTCTTTGTTGGTCTTCGGTACACTTGACAAATAACGCATTGTATTTGCTATTGCAATGGCCATTAAGCCACATCAATCCGCCACGGATCTTGACTTGAAATTCTGGCACATCCTTAGTCATAAACTCAATAAAGTCCACCACGCCTGCTTGTTCAACAGTGCCATTTTCATTGGGGGGCAAAATTAAATTGGCCAAAGCTTTGATAGTTTCTTGCTCATTAACTTCAAAGAATTGTTCCGTCATGAGTTTGTCATCAAAGGCGGCTTCTTTTGGGGTTCGTCCATAAGTGTATTTCCAAATTTTATCTTCAATGACTTCAGGAGAAGTTTCGGTTACACAACTTTCCAAAGTAAGTCCAACGGCCATTGAGCCCAATATCATCGATCTTAAACTTTCTCTTCTATCCATGGCTTATAAGTTTTGTTTTTTCAATTCTTCAATTATATAATCAGAGGTTCTCCAAGCCAGAGCCAAAATGGTCCAAGTTGGATTTTTATCGGCTTGGGACACAAATGGTCCTGCATCAACCACAAACACATTGTTTACATCGTGTAGTCGCTCAAATTCATTGACTACTGAAGTTTTGGGATTACTTCCCATACGGGTTGTACCTACTTCATGTATAATCCTTCCTGGATTGAGAAGCCCGTAATTCTGATCTTTTCCGGGTCTATCTCCCAAGACAATACCGCCCATATTATGGCCAATTTCTTCAAAAGTCTCATGCATATGTTTGGATTGTTTACGTTCAAAATCCGACCATTGGTAATTGAAACGCAAGACAGGAATTCCAAATTCATCAACCGTTGTTGGGTCAATTTCACAGTAGTTTTCTTTACGTGCAATGGCTTCACCACGACCCGACATTCCCATCACAGAGCCATAGAATTTTTTAACATCATCACGAAGTCCGTTGCCATAACCTCCAATCTTAAGGCCCAAGTATTTATTTAAATCATTTGGGTTAAAGCCTGTTCCGTATCCGGGCATGCCCATACCGCCCCAAACTTCAATATGGTAACCTCTAGGGAAATCAAGTTTTTTATTATCCAACCACCATGGCGAATAGACATGCAGACCACCAACACCGTCTTCATTATAGCGTTTGCGGTTCATGAGTTCTGGGACAAATATGGCACGATCGGTGCCAGTAGAATCGTGAAGATATTTTCCAATCACACCACTGCTGTTGCCCAAACCGTTAGGGTATTTTTCACTTTTTGAATTCAATAAAATACGGGCTGAACTACAGGCCGAAGCTGCCAGCACCACGATTTTAGCTTTAAGCGCATATTGTTGTCGATCCTCTTTGTTGATGTATTTAACGCCATTGGCTTTTCCATTCTCGTCTATGGTTACTTCGCTAACCATACTGTTCACAAATAGATCCACTTGGCCTCCATTCTTTTGAGCTGGAAAAATTAAACAGGAACCTGCTGAAAAATCGGCATACACCGAACAGCTTCTGTTACATTGCCCACAAAAGAAACATACGCCTCTATCGTTGTTGATACGTTTGGTAAGTATGGACAATCGTGAAGGGATCACATCCACATTCGATTTTTTTGCCCCTTTTATATAATACAATTCATGAAGTCGCGGTTTTGGTGCAGGCAAAAAATAACCGTCAGGATCGTTATAGCGCCCTTCATTACTTCCAAATACGCCAATGAGCTTATCCACTTTGTCATAGTAAGGTCTAAGATCTTCATAACCAATTGGCCAGTTCTCACCCAAACCATCACGGTCTTTTCCTTTAAAATCCCTAGGTCCAAACCTAAGGGATATACGTCCCCAGTGGTTGGTACGACCTCCCAACATTCTGGAACGAAACCAGTCAAATTGGGTATCGCCAATATTGTTATAGGGTTCGCCATCTATATTCCAGCCACCGTAGGCCATATCAAATTCGCCAAAGTCCCGCTGTGTTCCGGCTCCACGTCTTGGAGACTCGTAAGGCCATTTGAGCTGGGTGCGCTGTTCAGGATTTTTAGGATCAAAATAAGGACCCGCTTCCATAACGGCTACTTTTAGTCCAGCTTCAGCCAATACTTTTGTGGCCATTCCGCCTCCAGCACCTGAGCCCACAATAATGACATCGTAAGTTTTTTGGGATTCAATAATCTGCATTGTAAGTGTTTTAGAGGTAATTGTTAGTTTATTGTATGAAGCTAAAAATACGATTTATTTGTAAACTGTTTTTATTTTCAATATTTTCATCAGCTTACGTCTAACTCTATGGGCGAATGAGAATTGGCCAGCAGTATTTGTTCTAGGAAACTTAATTTTTGGAACTTCTAATTTTAAAAAATCACACAATTTGTTCCACTCATCCCCTTTGGTTACATCAAACACTAATAAATCGCTTTCTCTGCCTTTGAAATAATCAAGAACGCTGTTGTGATGTTCATGATATTCAATTTTCCAAGCATTTTTATCAATACCATACCATGGACTCTTCGGGTATTGTTTTTGTAATTCACTTAAGTTTTTTAATCGCTTTACATGTGTTTCACGACTTAAAAGCCAATCTTCCAGATTTCTAGTGTTAAGTATAAATTTACTATTAAGATATTGTTTGTCTATATCTTTAAAAAGTGTGTTTGTTGATGGATGATTCCAATCAGAATAAGCATCATATTGTTCAATTCCATTTAATAGCTTGTAGCCCTTATTATGATTATTTTTAATAAGATCTTTGATATTAGTACCATTATCGTCTGTAAAATGTACACTTTTTAAACCAAGTTTTTGAAATGCTAAATGCAAGGAGCTAGTTCCACTCTTGTTCAGACCAATACAAAATACCTTAGTGTTCTGATTCATAGTTCACCCTTTATTTATTAAAGCTAAAGATCGAAATAATTATGGTTACATGAGGCCAACTATCACTATTGAAATTAAATTATTTCGTCCCCTAATCTACAAAAGTTCCTGTCTTTACTTTTCCATCTCGCTTATAATTGGCAATAATAACTCCGCTAGGCGTTACCCAACTCTCTGTTAATTTAAAGGCTAGGGGAATCGTGCCATTGTCAAACAACTTTTTCCCTACACCAAGAGTCAATGGAAAATATTTGAGCCATAGCTCGTCCACTAAATCATTTTGAAACAGTAGTTGATTAAGCTCTCCACTGCCGTGGACTTGAATATCAGAACCATTTGAATTTTTAAGTTTTTCAATGTCTGTTAAACTGTTAAAAAAAACGGAGTTTTTCCAATTGGACTTTTTCATAGTCTTGGACATGACGTATTTAGTAACATCATTGATACCTGGCCAATCATTTGCATGTTTAGGCCAGTAGGAGGCAAAAATATCAAATGTTTTTCTGCCCAAAAGAAGGTCTGCAGGCTTCATTTGTTTTTCCATGACTTTACCACTAACCTCGTCAAAATGAGGCGCAACCCATCCACCATATTTGAAGCCATTTGATGTATCTTCCTCAGGCCCACCGGGTGCTTGCATTACTCCATCCAATGTGATAAATGATAGAACAATTATTTTTCTCATGGCATGTTTAATTTAAGATTTGTTTGTTGTTGTCTTGTATTCAGCATTGCCGCCAACGGTTTTGTGTATGATCTCGTTGCGTGTTTAAGCAACTAATTTAACAAATACAAAACGAATAAAAAATCCGCGAGACACGAGCTAAGAGAACTGGCGCAGCAATTTTCGTAAGTAGGAGAGTACTATCAATGAATTATACACGGCTTAAGTTTGTTATTCATTAAATTAGATATATAAACAGAAAGAACAAAAGAGAGGATTAAGGTTAGTATACACGGTGAAGTTTTAACTTCGACAACATTGATAATCCCCTCTCTTTTCTACTTTAATTTCGTTCAGTTCTGTGAGACCTAGATCTCGATTTCAAGTTGTTGAAAGCAAAGTAGACTGTCCTTTCATAAATACAGTTCTTATGAATAAAAGTACAGAAATTTTTGGAATTGACATCAGTAAAGATGTGTTTGATGTGTTTAGCTTGAAGATGGGCCACCATCAGTTTTCAAACAACGAAAAGGGATTTAAGCAATTCATCAAAAAGCTATCAAAGCACAGTTTGGTGGTTATGGAAGCCACTGGATATTACCATTATTGTTTAGCGCAATATTTATATGAAAAGGGTTATGGAGTATCCGTAGTAAACCCATTATCAGTAAAGCGGTTTATCCAGATGAAACTATCCAAGGTAAAGACCGATAAGAGCGATGCTAAATCCATTTACGAGTATGGGTGTAATAATGAAGTCCTTCTTTATACTGCAAAAGACAAGAACCAAGCGGAATGCTTGCAATTGTTGCGTTTGGTAGATACTTATATAAAACATCGTACGGCCATAAAAAACAAACAGGATGGAGAAAAGGTATTGGGCGTGCCCTCAAAAGCAGTCTATCGGTCATTGAGCAGAACGGTAAAGCATTTAAACAAAGAGATAGAGGTTCTGGAGGCGCGTTTAAAAGCATTGGTAAAAGAAGAACAACAAGACCAATTAACGCTATTAAAAACCATTCCAGGTATTGGGGAAAAGGCAGCTATTTTATTGGTTGTATTTACAGATGGTTTTTCAAAGTTTGAAAACTCTAAACAATTGTGTTGCTATGCAGGTATTACCCCCACCATTAGGCAATCGGGCAGTAGTGTTCGGGGGCGAAGTCGGATAAGCAAAATAGGTAACAGGAAGCTAAGGAACCAACTGTTCTTAAGCAGCTTTACAGCTTGCCAATATAATAAGGCTTGCAGGGAACTATATGTACGTATTGTGGGTCAGGGCAAAAGTAAAAAGCTGGCTATGTTGGCGGTATGCAATAAACTGCTAAAACAGGCTTTTGCAATTGCCAAATCAGGATTGCCATACAATGAGAACTATGTTTCAAAATTAGTCTAAAAATACTTGTTTTTTAGCTCAGTTCTTTGTT
>JBBKXS010000131.1:0-3882 GCA_037969605.1 Flavobacteriaceae bacterium | reverse complement strand
GGTTTTAGATATGGAACAATATGTAATAGAAACACCGTCAAATCGGGGTCGTGTGCACTTAGTGTTTTTAAAAGGCACTTATTTGGTTGAAACAAACGATTGGGAGTCTCCAATTGCCAGTATTGAGGTTGACGTGTCGGATTTAAATATTACGGTTCAGTCACAATATCAATTTTTAGAAGGATATAAAGCATATATTAAAAGGGATGATAAAAAATTAGGTGAAACAATAGATGTTCTTCAGGCTAAAATTGAAAAAGAATCTTTATTGGTAAATTACTTGGAAGATGGGTATAGTGTGTGTTCCAGCCCTTCCAGAAACGTTCCTACCTTATCCAATATTAATGAGTCTTTGGTCATGTTGAATCAGTTAAAAGCTCTTAAATCTTGGATGGAAAATAATGTTGTTGAAACCGAACACAGGCTAAAAGAATCTATTGAAATTGAAAAAAAATTAAGCTACAGTTACGGCCCACCTGTAATTCAAAAACCTACTCATGAGTTATATGCCGAATGGCTAATGAGCCAAAACAGGTTTGAAGAGGCCAGTATGCACTATGATTTGACGCTCGAGATGGCCACTAACAGGAGGCAAGCAAAAGAAGGTAAAGTAAAGGCCACTTCATCCATCTAATTTAAAATTGGTAATTATATCTTTTCAGAACATTAATTAAATCATCACAATGAAAAACTTCACTTATTTCTTGGTTTTATTGGCATTTATAGTATCAGCTTGTAAGCAATCTGAACATAATCCTGTTGACGAAACATCTGTTTCTAGTTATTTTGATTATTCGGGAAGTGACGACCAGTTTACTGGTGGCATAAAAATGATTCCCATTACAACTCCAAAAGGTACCTTTAAGGTTTGGACAAAACGTGTTGGAAACAATCCTAATATGAAGGTTCTAATGCTACATGGTGGTCCGGGCGGAACGCATGAATTTTTTGAGTGCTTTGATGGCTATTTCCCTAAAGAAGGCATTGAATACATTTATTATGACCAATTGGACTCCTATTACAGCGATCAACCCAACGATTCTACCCTTTGGACCACAGAGCATTTTGTTGAAGAAGTAGAGCAGGTAAGGAAAGCCCTGAATATGGATAAAGATAATTTCTATTTGTATGGTCAGTCCTGGGGTGGTATTTTGGCTATGGAATATGCCTTAAAATATCAAGACCATTTAAAGGGGCTTGTCATTTCGAACATGATGGCGAGCATTCCGGAATACGAGAAATATGCCGCCGAAGTTTTGGGACCACAATTGCCACCTGAAATTTATAAGGAAATAAAGGCTATGGAAGCTAATAACGATTTTGGAAACCCAAAATATGAAGAATTGGTTACCAAGTATTATTATACCGAGCATGTGTTAAGAATGCCTTTAGAGGAATGGCCAGAATCTGTTAATCGCGCCTTTAAACATTTAAATCCCAATATTTATGTGTTTATGCAGGGGTATAGCGAGTTTGGGGTCACGGGAAATGCTTCGTTAAAAGGTTGGGATGTGTCTAGTAGGTTAAAAGATATTTCAGTTCCAACCTTAGCAATTGGTGCCACTCATGATACCATGGACCCAAAATATATGGAATGGATGTCTAACGAAGTACAAAATGGACGGTTTTTATTATGCCACAATGGAAGCCATTTGTCACAATATGATGACCAAAAAACCTATATTAACGGAATTATAAAATTTATAAAAGATGTAGATTCTGGCGATTTTGGAAAAGAATAAATCATCTATGATGGTAAGGCTCATTCCTTAAAATTGTAAAGGCTCGGTACAACTGTTCAATAACAAATAATCGTACCATTTGATGAGAAAAGGTCATTTTTGATAAAGAGAGTTTTCCTTGGGCTTTATTATAAACTTCCTCTGAAAATCCATAAGGACCTCCAATAACAAAAACGAGTTGCTTGATGCCGGAGTTCATATGCTTTTGTAGATAATCGGAAAATGAGACTGAATCCATTTGTTTTCCGTTTTCATCAAGTAAAATCAATACATCTGTTGAGTTTAATTTATCTAAAATGAGCTCGCCTTCCTTTTGTTTTTGTTGGTCTTCGGTTAGGTTTTTGGAGTTTTTTAAATCGGAAATGATATCAAATTCAAATTTGATATAAAACCCCAAACGTTTTTGGTAGTCATCAATTAATTTTTGAAGCTCTTTATGGTCAGTTTTGCCTATAGCAAGAAGTTTTATGGTCATGTTTCAAATGTACTATTGAAAAATGACAGATACAATAGCTGTTAGTTTTTTGTAATCCCAAAACAGCAAATAGAGATTGGCAAGTATCATTAGTGCAACTATATAAGGTGTTCCCGTAAAATTCATGGACACAACGATAATAAAAATATTAATGATGATTGTTAAATAGAGTAAAGCGCCAAAAAAAGTTGTTTTCGGAATAAGCAATAAAACTCCTGCTATCAATTGCATTAAACCTAAATAATTCCAGTAGAAACCTGTGCGATATAAAGCTTCAAAAAAGAACCCAACAGGGGAATCCAATCCTAAAAGTGTAAATCGTTCTCCCAAAAGTTTTTTTAAACCAGAAGGTAAAAACCCCAAAAACAATAAAATCCTAGTGGCCCAAGTAAACAAGACAAAAATCTTTTTATTGTAAATTCTCTTATGAAAACGTTCAAGAAGTGACATAATGGTTCATTATGTTTTATGACGAGTTAGTATTAATCTTGTAACACATCTGCTACAATATTCAAAAATCAATTCCTATTTTTACATCAAATACCTTAAAATGATTTCTGTAGAACAATTCAATAGAGAAATAGAATTGATTATTGAAAACGCCATTCGGGAAGATGTGGGCGATGGAGACCATAGTTCATTGGCCTGTATCCCAAAGGGTGCAATAGGTAAGGCAAAACTTTTGGTGAAGGAGCAAGGTATTATTGCAGGTGTTGAATTTGCAAAAAAAGTGTTTAAATATGTTGATAGAAAGCTGTCAGTAAAAACCTTTATAATTGATGGACGTAGTGTTAGACCGGGCGATGTGGTGTTTTATGTTGAAGGGCCTTCACAATCTATTTTAAAGGCCGAGCGTTTGGTACTTAATGCGATGCAACGGATGAGTGCCATTGCAACTAAAACTAAGCAATTTGTAAAGTTGTTGGAAGGTACCAAAGCCAAAATCTTGGATACTCGTAAAACCACTCCAGGTATAAGGGCTCTTGAAAAATGGGCCGTAAAAATTGGTGGTGGTGAGAATCATAGATTTGCTTTGTACGACATGATCATGTTAAAGGACAACCATATTGATTTTGCTGGGGGTATTACGAAAGCGATTGATAAAACCAATCAATATTTAAAAGAGAACCATTTGGATCTAAAAATTATAGTTGAAGCTAGGAATTTGAAGGAAGTCAAAGAAATTTTACGGAGCGATGGGGTTTACAGAATTCTTCTCGACAATTTTAATTATGAAGACACCAAAAAAGCAGTTAAAATGATTGGTAACAAATGTTTAACAGAATCTTCTGGCGGCATCAATGAAAAAACGATTAGGGACTACGCACTTTGTGATGTAGATTATATTTCTTGTGGTGCTTTGACCCATTCGGTCTATAATATGGATTTAAGTTTAAAAGCGGTTTAACATGACAAAACCTATAGAAGATAAGCTTGATAAAATCCCGATAGTTAATCTCATCATCCGATTATTAAAAAAAATAAAACTTCCTGGACTTGAAGGTCTATCGGTTTATGATTTAATAGAACTCTACATTACAGGCATTGTTAAGGGGGCATTGACCACTAGGGCTAGTGCGATTGCATTTAATTTCTTTACGGCCATTTTTCCGTTTTTACTTTTCATTTTAATTGTGATTCCCTATATCCCAGTTGAAAATTTTC
>JBBKXS010000130.1:0-10672 GCA_037969605.1 Flavobacteriaceae bacterium | reverse complement strand
CAGTATCGACGGAATATGTAATTAAAGAGTCAAACTCCAAGTATGTTGTAAACGCTTAAATTTTTTAAGTTCACGCCTTAAAATAGGTAAGTAATCCTTTCCGTTACTATTGCTTTTTTCTAGCCTATATGAATTTTTATAGAGTAAATTGGTAAGACGTCTTAAAGATGCGATATGTTTGTATTTTTTATCAGAATGGCGTTCGCGTTCGGCATTGAAAATTTCAGGAACCAATGAAACCGATTGTTGAACAATATCTCCCGAAAAATATATATCATTATCCTCAGAACCGTCAGGTTTAAGAACACATAAATCTTGGTTTAAGTAGGTAGAAATACTTCTGGAAAGCACAAAAATTTCCATGGCCTTTATATAAATAGGCAAATTGTATAGGTGTGATGGAATATTGGGAAACATCATGATAGCATTTTTATCAAAATTACAGACAATTAGGGAGATTTATCTTTTGATTTTAAAGCAAAATCGTATATTTGATTTAATAATTAAAATTTTATAGTTAAATTTCTTTAAATGATTATAGACGAACTTAACTGGAAGATTCTAAAGTGCTTACAGGAAAATGCGCGACAAAGCAATTCGGAAATTGGAAGGCAGGTAGGGATTACTTCTCCAGCAGTTTCGGAGCGTATCAAAAAAATGGAAGATGCCAGTATCATTCAGAGTTATAATACATTTATTTCCCCTTACGAAACGGGTTATCAATTAAAGGCCATTATAACTATGCGTGCCTTTATGGGCATGCTAAAACCTTTTTTGGAAAAAGTAAAAACCTACGATGAAGTACTGAATTGTTATCGTATCACGGGAAATGAAAACTTTGTTATGGAGGTGGTTCTAAAACACCAAAAGCACCTTGAATCGTTTATTGACCAATTGATCGTCTATGGTGAGACCAAAACACAGATCATCCTTTCAAAAGTAGTACAAAATAAGCCCATTAAGCCTGCACGCTAATCTTTTACACCAGGTTGTTTTAATTTCCAGTTGGTTTTAGTTTTTTCGGCATCGACCATGGCTTTCACATCAGCCAACAAACGTTTGGCATCGTAAATAACACCGTCTTTGAT
This sequence comes from Flavobacteriaceae bacterium, assembly GCA_037969605.1. Lineage (GTDB taxonomy): Bacteria > Bacteroidota > Bacteroidia > Flavobacteriales > Flavobacteriaceae > Geojedonia. The sequence continues at coordinate 9,584 of JBBKXS010000130.1, read as the reverse complement.
GGTATATTTTACACCTCCTACTCGAACTACCTCGTTATCTTTAGTAAGTTTGATGGCTCCGGTACCATATAGGACTTTTAAATTGACCAAAGGATTTTCTTCAACAATCACAAAATCGGCTAACTTTCCAATTTGCACAGAACCAATTTTATCGTCCCAACCCAATGCCTCGGCCCCATTCAAAGTAGCTGCCCGAATTACCTCAAGCGGATGAAACCCTGCTTCGCGTAATAATTCTAGTTCTCTTGGGTAAGCAAAACCATAGAGTTGATAAATAAACCCAGAATCGGTGCCGACAGTGACACGACCGCCTCGGTTTTTATATTCATTAATAAAAGTCATCCAAAGTTTGAAGTTTTGTTTCCATTCCACTTCCTGTTCAGTTCCCCAATAATGCCAATAGCTACCATGACTTATTTTACTGGGTTCATAAAACTTCCAGAGCGAAGGTAAAGTATAATCTTCATGCCATTCGGCACGACGAGCACGCATTAAATCTCGACTTGCTTCATAAATGTTGAAGGTAGGATCAATGGTAAAATCGAGATCAATCAATTCATTCATCACGGCATTCCAATGTTCGGAATAGGGTGGAGCCGCTTGTTTCCAAAGTTTTCCTGCTTCTTCAAATCGATCCTGTTCATTTTGATAATTATAATCCAATGGGTAATCTTGTACAGTTCGGTCTGTAAAAAGAGCTTCTGGCAGACCATACCAATGTTCCATGGAGGTCATTCCTGCTTTGGCTGAATGCAATACATTCCATCGTGCCACACTCAATTGGGCATGATGTGCAGTGGACCTTAACCCTAATTTTTTATTTTCGTCTATTGCGGCAGCCATGACGCTTGGTTCAGCACCAAAGAATTTGATACCATCAGCACCTCGTTTGGCATTGGCCCTAACCCATTGTCTTGCCATCTCTGGTGTGGTAATTGGTGCGTCGTTTAATGGATTGAACATTTCCGAAGTTTGGCCAAAAGCAGTATAAGCAAAAATTCTAGGTGCAACAATCTCATGTCTTTCACTTTTATGTTTCAAATCCAAGGCAAAATCAATACCTCTTCCACTGGGCTCCCTTACGGTGGTAACACCATGAGCCATCCAAAGTTTAAAAACATATTCTGGTTCGGCACCCTGAGCTCTTCCTCCAATATGACCATGCATGTCAATAAATCCAGGCAGCAAATACATGCCATTGGCATCCAATTCGTGTCCGCCAGCTTTCAATTTTGGGCGATCTTCATCTTTTATAGCAATTCCATCATACCCCACTACATCTATAGCAACAATTTTGTTGTTCTCGACTGTAATATCTATTGGCCCTCGAGGTGGTGAACCATCGCCATTGATTAAAGTTACACCTCTAATGATAAGTTGGGTATAAGGTCCATCTCCGAGATAATTATCTTGGGCCATACCGTTAAATGTAAATAGCAATAAATATAGAATAGCTAATTGTTTCATAATGTTTTATAAAGAAAATTAAGGATTATAATTTTTTAGTATTTTAAAAATATGGAATATAACTTACTTAATCACTACATGAGGCACGTTTTCAAGTTTCCAGTCGATAACCAAACCACTAGCCAAATTTTTGGCTATTGTATTTCCATATAATAATTCGCATAAATACAGAGCAGCTTCGAAACTTTTGGCACCACCCGAAGAAGTAATGTACTTGCCATCATGTACAAACAAAACGTCTTTTCTAATATCCAAACTCGGGAACATCTCCCGCATTTTATCAATGTCACTTGGAAATGTGGTGGAAACCGATTGGTCCAATAATCCTGCCTTTGCCAATACAAAAGCTCCATCACAGTGTGATGTCACAAAAAGCGCATCTTTATCGACCTGTATAACAAAGTTGAGCATGGTTTCATCTTCCAAATCGGAATCCAAATGATGCTCCGCACTTGGCACTACCAAAATGTCAATTTTTGGAAGCGAATCTTTAACATAATTAAAATCGGGTAAAATACGCATACCTTCAAAGGTTGTAATGGCATCATCGGTATTCGCGACGGTAAACACATTCATGGCTTTAATGCTATCTCTAAAAATAGTGTGTTGAAAGATATCATAAGGTGCTGTGAGCTCCGTATTGTAAGTACCATCCATAATTAAAAATGCGACGTTGTACCGATTGGCCTCTAGTTTTGGAAATTGTTTATTGTTATGCTGAACTTGTATTAGCATCTCATCATTCAAAGTATTCTTTTTATCCGAAGTATTACATCCCAATAAAAAGACTACTGCTATAACATAAAAAATATTTTTCATAAAGTTATTGTACGCGCCATGGTGGATTTTTTCTGTTGGTACCTGCATGATATAAAATGATATGGTTTCCATCTGGATCTTCTAAATGGGCCTCACGCCATAGCCAAGTTTTATCTTCGGGGTCGCTTATAAAGGTAACTCCTTTTTGTTTTAATACTAAAACGAGCTCATCTAAATTTTTATCCTCAAAATAAATGGTAATCCCATTTCCTTTGGGTAAAGTACCTACTTTATGGATCGAAAAGGTGCTGTCTCCAACAGGACATTCAAAACGCACATATCTTGGTAAAGCGTCCACAATTAACCTTAATCCTAATAGCTTATAGAATTTGGTAGATTTTTCAACATCCACAGCAGGGATTGTTACCTGATTTAAATTCATAAGGTCTTATTTTCAATATGATTCGCAATCATTTTAGCATGAATACGAGAGTTTTCGATAAACCATTTATGGGTTTCCTTTCCGCCACAAATCACTCCAGCCAAATACAAACCTTCCACATTGGTTTCCATGGTTTCTGGATTATATTTAGGAAGATGTTTTTCGTCATCAGAGAAGGTAATGCCACTTTTGGTCAGCAGTTTGAAATTTGGAAGATAACCGGTAAGTGCCACCACATAATCATTGCGTATACTTATTTCTTTTTTTTTGGTTTGTATTGAAACCGTATCTGCTTCAATTTTGGTGATTTCAGAATTAAAATAAGCTTTAATGCTACCTTCCTCAATTCGGTTCAAGATATCGGGTCGCACCCAATATTTTACCCGACTTCCTATAGTTTCACCTCTAATCACCATGGTGACCAGACCACCTTTTCGCCATATTTCCAAAGCTGCATCCACTGCAGAGTTACTGGCACCAGCCACAACCACATGTTGCATAGCATAAGGATGGGCTTCTTTATAATAATGGGTCACTTTAGGAAGCTCTTCACCAAGGACATTCAAGAGTTTTGGAATGTCATAAAACCCTGTACAAATGATCACGTGCTTTGACAGATAGTTCGCTTTATTAGTTTCTATTTTAAACTTATGGTTTTCCTTATGAATGGATTCTACGGTTTCATAGAGATTTATATTTAATTTATTTGAAGTGGCCACTCTTCTAAAATATTCCAAAGCTTCATCTCTATTGGGTTTCGGATTATTACTGATGAATGGAATTTCATCTATTTCCAATTTTTCTGAAGTTGAAAAAAAGGTCATATTTTTTGGGTAGTTATAAAGGGAATTCGTCAATGCTCCTTTTTCGATTACTACATAATCCCACTTCCTTTTTTTACATTCCAATGCACAGGCAATACCTATAGGTCCACCACCAATAATGACAACTTGTAAATCTTTCAAAATTTTAATCTTTTTCTTTGTTTCAACTGTTCATTCAATATATATAATAAAAAGGCACAAATGGCTGCAATTCCAGTAATAATATACCATGTATTATCAAATCCCAATTGACTGGTCATTTGTAGACCCGCATTATGCCCAAATATATGGGCAATTGAAAATGAAATGGAGTACAAGGCCATATATTCACCCTGATTTCCTTTTCTGCCACGTTCAACAGCAAAGGCATTTGAAAATGGAAATGCAATCATTTCACCAATGGTCATTAGAAACATTCCAACTATTAAAACACCGGACCAAGCTGTCAGGTTTAACACCAGTAAGCTTAATCCTGTGAGGATTGCACCAAAAAACATGAGCCCTAATTTAGTGTATTTTGTATTCTCCAACCATTTGATTAGTGGCATTTCAAAAAGGAAAATTAGCAATCCATTTAAACCCAGAAGTAAGCCAATTTCGAGTTCACTTAAAGCATGACGGTCTTTGTAATAAATGGTAATGGTCGAAAAGTATTGCAAAAACACCATGCCAAAAAGCATCATGGCCAATAAAAAGGTTAAAAAGGTTTTATCCTTATATGCTGAAACTGGATTTTCGGTTTTTACACTATCTAATTCTCTTGCCTTTTTAGGATGGAGTACATTAAGCAATACCACGCTGGCAATAATACAAGTGATGCCGTCTACCCAAAACAAACCGCTATAACCCAAGCCCACAATGATGAGTCCACCCATAGCTGGTCCAGCCGAAAAACCCAGGTTAATGGCCAATCGAATGAGAGTCAACGAACGAATTTTGTTTTCGGGTTTACTATAGGCATTTAAGGCCACAAAAAGGGCAGGCCTAAAGGTATCGGCCACCAACATAACCACAAAAACTCCAAAACAAAGTGAAGAAAACGTGTTCAAAAATTGCAATCCAATAAATACCAATCCTGTTGCCAATAAACTATAGACCATTACTTTGTAATAGCCAATTTTATCAGTGAGTTTCCCGCCTAACCAAGAACCAGCAACTGAACCCAATCCAAAGGCACTCATGATCCAACCCACATTACTCAGGGTAAAATGCAAATTATCTTTGAGATACAATGATAAAAAGGGAACCACCATGGTACCTGCCCTGTTGATTAAAGTGATCAATGCAAGCCACCAAACTTCCAGAGATAGTCCCCTAAAGGTATTGATGTATATGTTAAATAATCTTTTCACGACTTGAATTATTATAAAAATAAAAAGCTCAACAGTTATGTTGAGCTTTTTTTAATTGTATTATTAAATTATAATATCGTCATAACACATAATAAGCCCAACACCTTTCATAATAGGTATCATTTGACTTTAAAATGGTGACGATATAACGCATAGTTTTTTTGTTTAACCAAAACTAATTAAAAAATTCTAATGTTGTACTTTTGAATTCAGAAAATTTTGCAGATGAAAACTATCCTACTTTTTACCTTATTAACTACTGCCTTGAGTTGTGCGCAGGATAAGGAACCCATACTTGGCGATACAGAATTTCAAAAGGAGATCAATGCTGAATATAAAGATGCGTCCACCTCACCTTTAAAAGATAAGGATAGAAAGAATTTTAAAGGATTGGAATTTTTTAGATTTGATTCGACTTATGTCGTGAACTCTAAATTTGAAAAAACACCCAATGAGACTCCTTTTCAAATGAAAACCACTACGGATAGATTACCTGTTTATGTTAAATTCGGTATTGTAACATTCAATTTAAAAGGAAAGGAACATCATTTGAATGTGTATCAAAATCAGGATTTGATGAAAAAAGAAGGATACGAAGACTATCTTTTCTTGCCTTTTTTAGATGACACCAACGGCGAAGAATCCTATGGAGGTGGTCGTTACATTGATTTGAGATTTCCAGAAGGAAATGAAATCGTCATCGATTTCAATAAAGCCTATAACCCGTACTGTGCCTATAACGAAAAATATTCTTGTCCCATCGTGCCAAGAGAAAATTATCTCGAATTAAAAGTTGAAGCTGGTGTAAAGGCGTTTGATAAACATTAAAAAACAGGAATCAATGGTTTACGGTTTAGTGTAGGCCATACATTCAATTTCAACAAATGCCGCGAGTGCAAGTCCAATTGTGCCAAAAGCACTGCTAGCGATTTTTATTTTACTAGGTATAGTCCTAGAAAAACGGCCAAAAACCCAATAACAAAACTGGCAATGGTATAAATGGCAAAACTTGTGAAATCACCTGCTCTTAAAAACACATGGTTTTCATAGGCAAATGCTGAAAAAGTGGTAAACCCGCCACAAAACCCAGTGGCCAACAGTAAAGTCTGGCTATGGGAAAGTGAATTGTTTTTGGCCGCCATTCCAAGAATAATTCCTATCAATAAACTTCCCAAAATATTCGCTGCAAACGTACCGTAGGGAATGCCATTTTGTGGGCTATTAAGGAATTTTCCAAGAACATAGCGCAAAACGCTTCCAAAACCACCACCGACAAAAACAAGTAAAAGATTCTTCATAGGCAATTTCCCATAAACATGGGAATCTTATTAATAGGAGCTATTCATTTATGGCAATATAAATTTCGGTAACCCAATCTGCTGGATTAGGGTAATTTATAGGATCGGTTACATAAACTTCCAAATTTGGACCATTCACGTTAACTTCCAAACCATGTTCAGGAATATAGGCCATCGCTTTTTCCCAAGCTTCCTTTAAATTTGAATAATCGCCTTTGAGAATAACTTTTACAGCCCTAAACGGTTCTATTTGTCCAGTTAAAATAGTGCTTCCCGTGGTAATTACCCTTGAGGTAGTAGGTACACAGCTGGAGAAAATAACCGCATTATTGTCAGTATCCCATTTAAGATAATTAATAAAAGGGGGGCCAGCCATGGTAATAGCATTGGAAGTGGCATAATTAAGGACTTTAGGCAGCATCTCTTTCCTTGTATTCTCCAATTCATTTATCTTACAAGAGGTCGTATTATAAAGGTAAAAACCGCCACTATATTCAGTAACACCTGCTATAGTAATACTGTATTTTTTTATTTCGGCAACAACCACACTATCCAATTTTTCAAGACCACGTTCAAAATCAGGCCCTATCATTTTATCAAAACCACCAGAAAAGGCACTATAAGCCTTAAACATAAAGGGTAAGTTTTCACCTTTCATTTGCCAAGTTACCAAAGTTCCACCGTCGGAATTGGGTTTAAAAGTCCAATTAACTTTAGAAGGCTCGTAATCATCAAACTGCATATCCTGTTCAATTGAGATATTGGGAGATGTCGAAAGGGTTGTCATGGTTCCAACACCATCCTCATCTTCCCATGAAAAGGAACCACCAACACCCTTGGTCTGTTCTGAATACATAAGCTTTGAATCTGGATACTTTTCCAACCAAGGTGACCACAGTTCCCAATTTTTAAAATCGATTAGATTATTATAAATTACTGGAGCAGGTGCATTTATGGTCCGTTCTCTGCTAACTTCAAAAGAATTAGGTTGAACCGCCACATAAATAGAAATGCCAATAAAGAAAATAAGTAAAAGAAATAAGATATATTTTAGAGCTTTCATTGTAAATAAGTTAGTAATCAAAGATAGGTAAAATATCGAGGGAAAAGGCAGCTTTTTATCCCATAAAAATCATTTTGATAGCCACGATCATAAGAATAAACGCAATAAAGACAATCAAGACCCAAACACTCCCTTTATAATATTTTCTGTGTAGTTTAAGATCCTTTCGATAGGTATAAACTAGAGACACTATGAAAAGGATTGCAAATAAAAGTGCAAAAATCCATTGACCTTTTGTAAACATAAACTTATTTTTGTTCTAAATTAAGATAATTACCATGAAAGAAAAAATGGATGCCGTAAAAGCATTTCACAAGGCCTTTAAAATTGGTTACTGTGAAACCCCTATAGCGAATTTAGGCTCTGAAAAAAACGCCCTGCGTTACCGATTGATGGACGAAGAAAACGAGGAATACCTTGAAGCGGCCAACAATGATGATCTGGTTGAGGTTGCTGATGCCTTAGGGGATATGCTGTACATACTTTGCGGAACGATCATTGAACATGGTTTACAATATAAGATTGAGGAAGTTTTTGAAGAAATACAACGGAGCAATATGAGCAAATTGGGTGCGGATGGAGAACCTATTTATAGAGCAGATGGTAAAGTGCTAAAGGGTCCAAACTATTTTAAGCCCAATATCCAGGCCATTTTAAATCAATAAAAAAGGTGTTAAAAATTCAACTCTTGTCAACCTGAACTCGTTTCAGGTTCTCATTACTTTAGACATGTATTAGTTTGAGATTCTGAAATAAATTCAGAATGACAACAGAACTTCTCTTTTAACCCTTTCTTATACGTTCACTCTCCAACCAAATGGATCGGCGGATCGATTGTACTGTATATCGGTAATGCGTTTCTTTAACATGGACGCATAGTCATTTTCCAATTCAGGAAGATCGTAATCTGTGCCTTTATGCCCAAAGGCAGAAATTGGTGACACCACAGCAGCGGTACCTGCACCAAACATCTCTTTTAAAGTGCCGTTTTTGGCTGCGGCAACCACTTCAGTAACAGTTATTGGTCTTACTTCTATGTCAATACCTTCAGATTTCGCAATGTCGATGATACTTTTACGTGTAATACCATCTAATATTCGGTCATTAGTTGGCGCCGTAATAAGCGTATCATTGATTCTCACAAAAATATTCATCGCACCGGCTTCCTCAATATATTCATGGGCATTGTCGTCGGTCCAAATCACCTGATTATAGCCTTTTGCAACAGCCAATTGGGTTGGGTAAAATTGGCCTGCATAGTTTCCACCAGCCTTGGCATAACCAACACCACCATTAGCGGAACGGGAATAGGTTTCTTCAATCAATACTCTCACTTTACCTGAAAAATAAGCTCCAGATGGTGCCGTGGCGATTATGAATTTATATTCATCAGCAGGAGAGGCATGAAACCCTTTTCCAGATGCGAAAATAAATGGTCTAATGTATAATGAACTCCCTTTAGTAGTTGGGATCCATTGTTTATCGACTTCCAAAAGTGCTTTCAGCCCTTCCATAAAATAAGCTTCGGGCAATTCTGGGATGGCCAATCGTTTTGCAGAAATATTAAGCCTTTTATGATTGTCCAACGGACGGAATAAAAACACCTCATCTTGTTCATCTTTATAGGCTTTCATGCCTTCAAAAATGGATTGCCCATAATGAAAAATCTTAGCCGATGGATCCAAAGTAATGGGTTGGTATGGCACAACTTCAGGAGCCATCCATTCCCCATTTTTATAATTGCAAACCAACATATGGTCTGAAAACACACTTCCAAAGGATAAATTATTAAAATCTACATCATGGATTTTGGTCTTTGCCGTTTTTGTTATTGTAATCTCTTGTGTTAAAGGCTGCATCATTTCACTTAAATTATAGAGCAAATTTAGGGAATAATTAGATTATAAAAACCAAAGTTTTTCATAAAAATGTATCTTTGACAAATAATATTGGAGAAAATTACCCATGAAAACATGTATATCCCTTATTATGGTTTTGTTGTTTTTGGTGTCCTGTAAAGAACAAACAAAGAAAAATAAACTTGAAGTTGAAGACTCAACAGAAACCACTTATACTTTAGTTGGTTTACAAATTAATGATGCCAATGCAATTTCGGTTGATCAAATGTCAACTTATTATGAAGGCATGAAGATTGGTGATACTTTAAACAGCAAAATGATGGCAAAAGTAGAATCCGTTTGTCAAGCCAAAGGGTGTTGGATGACCTTAAACTTGGAAGATGGTAAGCAGGTCATGGTGAAGTTTAAGGATTACGGTTTCTTTGTTCCTAAAGACATTGCAGGTAAATCTGTTATTGTAAATGGTTTGGCTTTTGTGGAAGAAGTTTCTGTGGAAGAACAACGCCACTATGCTGAAGAT
>JBBKXS010000129.1:0-5045 GCA_037969605.1 Flavobacteriaceae bacterium | reverse complement strand
CTGGTAGTTCTTAATGTTTGATTTACGACTTTTTCAGTTAAATTACATTCTGCCGTAACATTAATTCCCCTGCCATTTTCAATGTTAGAATTGGACACTTTTTTATCGGAAGAACCATTTCCTTCAATAATAAAATCAATAGGAACTATGTCTTCTGCCATTTTAAATTTGTCTACCAGATATATCATGGAATGCCAAGTGCAGGATGTTGTCATGTTTTGGCCAGATGCATCTCCTGTAGTATAAATAAATTTAACATGAACTATAGCGTCAAACTGTATAACTTCAATTTCATTTAGTTTAGCATGGTTAGAATACTTTTCGGCAACTTTCTTAATGTTTTGAAAATTAGCAATTGAAAACTCTCTAAATTTTAACGCCTCGTTTTTATTATTAAAAATAAACATGGGAGCTCTACTCATTTTTTGCCAGAGAATAGTTGCCGAAAACCCACCGCTATGCGTTATGGCTTTGGCACCTCTGTTCATACTTGCGACTAAAGCGCCTTCCAATGTCCCGGCCAGACAATACACTAATTCCTGTTTAGAATTGTTATTAAAATTGATTGGACCAATAATTCCCAGTGGAATTTCAGTACTACCTATATAGGATTCAATGTTGTTTTTTATATCATTAAGATCTAAATTTGATTTTGAAATTTCTTCTACATTTAATTCGTTTTTCTCAAGAAATTCATGTCTTAAATGAGTTGATAATTTAGTTACTAAACCCCTACCAGGAACAATTGGGAATTCACTCATATATGATTGGTTAATTATAAGGTCAATGTGTAAAGATATTATTTATAATTACTTACTAATCAATTTTGAACCACAAATACAATAACAAAAGATTCAGTTTAAGTTTAACTTGGAAATATTCAATTTATACATTGTAAAAAGCTTTTAAGCTGGCTTCAAAGGGTCTAATTAATTATTATTAAAACTGTCTACCTATTTGTGGACGGTCCAATCAAAAGATTTTGTGTTGCCCCAAAATAAGATTTGGCATGTAGTTTAAGATGCACAATCCAATTGAATAAGCGCTAATACAAAGTTTTCTTTTTCATGGAGTCTGGTAGTTTTAGTAAATGTGAATTTTGTAAATTTGGACGCTTTTTAATTTTGGCTCCATAGTTCAACGGATAGAACAAAAGTTTCCTAAACTTTAGATCCAGGTTCGATTCCTGGTGGAGCTACTTTATAAATTCGGGATGTGGCGCAGTCCGGTTAGCGTACACGGCTGGGGGCCGTGAGGTCGCAGGTTCAAATCCTGTCATCCCGACTAAACACAAAAGTGATGCGAAAACATCACTTTTGTGATTGCAACGAGGGTTTTATTGGACTCTTCAAACCCCTCCCCCCTCTAGCTATGAAAATATTCATAAATATTATAGGTTTTTTCTTTAGTAAATTCACATTCTAATAAACTTTTTATAGAAATATTTAAATTATTGTTGTATTTCAACGATTATATATGTCGTTTTGTCGATAATTTGATTTATTTTATTATGTTTGTCAACCAAATCGCCCTAAATAGTTTTTGTAATGAAAAACTTTACATTCCCTTACCTACTTAATATTAAGTTCGTCTTAGTGTTTTTACTCATCCATATTAATGGGTATGCCCAAAGTGACATACATGTTGAAATTGTTGGTGGTACCACTGTTAACCAATTTGATATTATTACCATTACGGCCGGTAATGCCATTGCGTTCAGGATAACAAATGCTGAATTAGTAGCTAAATGTGCCAATCTTAAAGTTCAAGATATAACCTTAGATCCATCTACTGGGTTTACTTTAGTTCATGAAGCACTTCCAAAAAATATAAAGCCAGCTGCCTGCAATAACGGAAGTAAATATTTGGATTTTACCATTACCAATGTGAGTGGTAGTTGTGGTAACAGTTCTGAAGTTACCATAGAATTGAATGGAAATAATGGTGATTTTAAGTTTACGTTTACTATAAATGGGGCACCCAAAATTAATGTGCTTGGAGGTTCACCTCCCGCGGATATTTTAAATACGTCAACAACAACTTCGGCAACTAATGGGACCTATTTCGGGGTTGTGGATTCGGGTGCTACGGAAACAAGAAACTTTATTATTGCCAGCACGGGGAGTTGCCCTTTGGACGTTACTTCAATTACAAGCTCCTTAAGTGAATTTACCGTAGCTCCTTATGTTTTGTTACCTAATTACTCGCCAACTACCTTGCCACAAAGTATAAACCCTGGGTACTTTATTATTTTTATTGTAACCTTTACGGCACCTGCTACCCCAGGTACCTACACCTCCACAATCAGCATTCCAAATAATGACAATACAACATTTACTTTTGATGTCAGCGCCGAAATATTTGACTTTAATATCCCTGGACCTGGTGGAATTACTGCCGATTTTAGACTTTGGTTAAAATCGACAAGAGGTATTACAAAAGATGGGAGTTCAAAAGTCTCGTTATGGAAAGATATTGGAACCAATGGAAAAGATGCAGAACAACCAGTTTTTGCCAATCAACCAACCTATTTGGACAATGCGGCGTCCAATATCAATTTTAATCCTGTTATAAAATTTGAAAACGATGGCGGTAGTTTAGAACAATACCTATACAATAGCGATAACGGATTTTACGGTCAGGATATGTTTATTGTCATGATTCCAGATGCGACAATGACCAATACATCTTCAAGGAACACGATATTTGCAGGTATATCTTCGGGAAGCTCGGGTGATTTGACTGGAGTGGGATTTGGGGACTATTCTTCCCGTTTCACCAATGAAACGATATCCTATAACCAAAATACAACAGCTTCATTTAATGGTGCGGCAGAAACGAATTCTACCTATACCACAGCAGGGATTATTAATGTTAGAAACAATGCTATTTCTTCTCCTACAGGGCAAGATATTCTTTATAATTCTAACGTGTTAACCACGTCTTCAATAGATGACATTGCTTTTGCCAATGTTGGATATGTTGATACTGTTCCAGATCCAGATTTAGTTTTTGGCACCAAATATTGGATTGGTAGAAATTTTGACACACAGGGAAGTTTAAATGGACGTGTTGCCGAAATATTTACGTTTGCTGAACGTGTGCCTGCGGCAGGACGGCAAAAAATTGAGTCTTATTTAGCGATAAAATATGGTATCACTTTAGGAGCTTCAACTGAGGCGCAAAAAGACTACATCAATTCGTTTGGGACTAAAATATGGGATATTACTGCTAATAGTAGTTTTAATTATCATGTTGCAGGAATTGGACGGGATTCCATCTCCGATTTAAACCAAAAACAATCCAAATCCTTAAATATTGCGAATGAAGTGACTATAGGCTTGGGTGGGATTTTTACCACCAACAATGCCAATATAAATGAGTTTAATAAGGATGGTGATTTTTTAGTTTGGGGTAGTAATGATGCACCTTATACAGGCTCCAACACCAATGCAATTACTATAGCGTCGGGGATTACGACCTCGTTAACACGAATTGATCGTAAATGGAAAATTGTGGAATCTATCGAGACTGGATCTGGAGGGGATGTAGGAAATGTTTTTGTTTCCATTCCTTCAAATGCCTTTAGTGGTTTTTCCTTAGGAGCTAATGAAGAATATGTACTTATTGTAGCAGACAACGCTAATTTTGCAAATGCCGATATTATCGATGCCCTCCCTTTAAAATCTGATGGACTTGGAAATTGGAACACCTGGTACGATTTTGATGGAACAAAGTACTTTACCTTTGGAAAAGCACCAATATTGACGGAAAATCATTCTATCGATATCGCTTCAGGAGATTACTTGGTTGGTGAGTACGCCTTAAATTTAAATATTAACGCTTTTACAATTTCGGCTTGGATAAGGTCAGCTTCAAGCGCAAATACCAGAACCATAATGGCAAAAGGAAGTAAATTACAATTGCGTTTAAATACATCCGACCAAATTGAAGTTTTGGTAGATGATGACATAACTCCTCGATTTACCTCCTCAATGGTGTTGAATGATAATAAATGGCATCAAGTAACCTTTGTCTATAATAGTGGTACTATATTTTTATATGTTGATGGGGTTTTGGATAAATCAGAACAGAATGTTGTGGCGCCAACTCCTAATTACAATCATTTTTCGGTGGGAGCTTTGTTTATAGACAAGAATAACATTACTAATCCTTTTTTAGGAGAAATTGATGAAATCTATATATGGGATCAGGGCCTAACCCAAATTCAGGTAAAATACCTCATGAACCAAGAATTACAGAGATATGATATTAGCGGAACCGATTACATATCAGGAAAAGTTATACCAGATGCATCGTCAAGTAATGAAGTTGTAACAATACCATGGTCAACCTTAAGAGGCTACTATGATTTCAATTCTTTTTGTGGTTCAACAGTAGAAGGGTTGGCCGATAATAGGAATTACTTGCGCTTAAAATATTTAAATAAAGATAAAGATTTAATATGCGCTCAAACTATTGCGATGCCTTATAAATCTGCAGCAAATGGTAATTGGGATGACCCAAGTGTATGGGAAAATAGCACTTATAATGTTTTGCCAAACTCGTTAAGTTTGGATGGAGTAACCTATATTGATTGGAATATTGTAGAAACCTCGCATAATATTACCTCTGGAGATAGGGACATTAAAGTTTTGGGCATGAAAAACAATTCTGGAAAAATAACCATTGCAGACCCAATTGATAACCAAGACGAAACCAATTCTGGCCAAGGACTGACTATTTCTCACTATTTAGAGTTAGATGGCGTTATAGATTTAGTAGGAGAATCTCAATTGGTTCAGATGCAAGGCAGTATTATTGATGCGGATAGTGGAGGTTTCATTGAAAGAGATCAACAAGGCACAGCTAATAGCTTTAATTACAATTATTGGTCTTCTTCAGTTGGGCCAATAGGAGGTAATGCATTTACACGCGGAACAGGAGTGGCAAGTACCAATCCCAACCATTCCATTTCTGGAATTCTGTTTGATGGTACCGTATCTTCTGCATACCAATCTATTAACTTTAATGCATCTACAACC
>JBBKXS010000128.1:0-3413 GCA_037969605.1 Flavobacteriaceae bacterium | reverse complement strand
ATACACAAATATACATATATTTGGTAAACCAAACTGGTAAACCAATTTAATTATATCGTACAAACCATTGGATTTCAATTTATTTAAAATTAATAGATTTATTTTTTTTGCGGTTGTTTTATTTAACTGTTCCGCCAACGAGGACGCTATTTTGGTGGTTAACCCCGATACAGATCCACCAATTGACAATCCCCAACCCGATCCACCAGCTCCAAATTATGCCAATATTGACTTTTCTAACTGGAAAATAACCTTACCAGTTGACCAGAATAACAATGGCAGTCCAGATGAATACCAACCTTCGCAATTAATTAACAATGGGTATCGGACCTTAGAACCCGTGAAGCCATTTATGTTTGATGACACATCAGACGGATCTATAATATTTTACACCTATCCAGATGTTTCCACAACGAACAGTTCCTATTCACGTACAGAACTCAGGGAACTTATTAATCCATCAAACTCTAAAAAAAACTGGACATTGGCTCAAGGAGGAACCATAACAGGTAGATTAAAAGTTCAGTCAATTTCTGAAGATTCCGGCAGCAGTAATACTTATCACAGTGTTATAGTAATGCAAATTCATGGTGTTATCTCGGAAGATGATATGGTAACTCATGGATTTTCTTCTAATAATGGGCCACCATTATTAAAAATGTATTGGAAAGATGGGTATTTGTGGGCCCACAAAAAATCTCTGGTTAACGAAAACATTGAAGGAGATGCCTTATTGGATGTCTCTTCGTCAACATGGACCGATATAAAACACAATTTTGGTTATGTAGGATTTGAAGCTTTTGATTTGAAAATTACGGCATCACAAGGAAAATTAGTACTTCAACTGAATACTAGCGAGGCTTTTGTTTATGAAGATGTGAGTCTGGCAAAATGGCCTTTTGAAAATTACTTTAAGGCCGGAAATTATTTGATCTCAACTAATGCAAATGCCTTTTCTTATATTAAGTATTATAATTTAAATACCACGCATTAACATTGATAGTAATATTTATAATTTAACAATTAAAACTAAATTTATTTTTATTCTCAATTGTTAAATTATAATAAACTAAGCTAATTTTATAGTAATTAAAAACCCAATTAGACATGACTACAAGAAGAGATTTTGTGAAGAAAACGGGCATAGTTGCAGCAAGTGTGCCTTTTTTAGGATTTCCCTATAAAATGTTTCATCAAGATAAAGGACTTGATGCACTCTCTGTAAATATCTTTTCGAAGCATCTTCAATTCTTAGATTATAAAACTACTGGTGAAATGGCTGCCGAAATGGGATTCTCTGGTGTTGATTTAACAGTCAGACCTAAAGGGCATGTACTTCCAGAATCTGTAAAAACCGAGCTCCCAAAAGCGGTACAGGAAATTAGGGCAAGTGGCGTTAACTGTGATATGATTACAACAAGTATTGAAAGCGTTGATAACTCTTTAGATGTAGATATTTTAGAGAGCGCAGCAAAATCAGGAATCAAATATTATAGGACCAATTGGTTTAACTATAAAGACAATTTATCTATGATAGACTCCTTACAAGTGTATCAAGAAGAAATAAAAAAGTTAGGGATTTTAAATGAAAAACTAGACCTTGTTGGTTGTTATCAAAATCATGCAGGAGTAAAAGTGGGTGCCTCATATTGGGAAATCAAAAAACTTTTGGAAACTGTAAATCCTGAATACTTTGGAACTCAATATGACATTAGACATGCTATGGTTGAAGGAGGTTATTCTTGGGAAAATGGTTTACGGCTTTTGCATCCTCACATTAAAGTTATTGTATTAAAAGACTACAAATGGGGAATAGAAAATGGAAAATGGGAAGCCATTAATGTGCCAATCGGAGAAGGGATGGTCAATTTTGATTACTATTTTAAATTGTTAAAGGCTTATGGTTTGAAACCCCCAGTATCGCTTCATCTCGAATATGATTTAGGAGGTGCAGAAAAAGGAGAACAAGAAATATCAGTTGATAAAAAAATCGTGTTTGATGCTATGAAAAGAGACTTACATAGTGTTCAAAAATTATGGAATGAAGCCTAATTGGTAAACTTTTTCCACACTATTAAAACTAATTTTTATTATATATTCAACAGCAATGAAAAGAATTGTATTAATCTCAGCTTTGCTTATATTAATTGCATCCTGTAGACAACAAACGCAAGCAAGCCTCATTAAGGTAACAACTATTACCGAACTTAATGATGCCATAAAAAACTGTCAACCAGGTGATAATATAGTGCTTGCAAACGGCATCTGGAAGGACGTTCAAATTGAGTTTTATGGCAAGGGCACCAAGGAAAACCCTATTACATTAACTGCCGAAGAAAAAGGAAAAGTGACCATTGAGGGCGCTTCTAATTTAAAATTAGGGGGCAGCTATTTAGAGGTGAATGGATTATATTTTAGAAATGGTTATACCCCTTCTAAAAACCTTATTCAATTCAAAATAAATAACGATTCTATTGCTAATAATTGTAAAGTAACCCAATGTGTAATTGAAGAATTTACCCAACCAGATCGCGATGTAAGTGACCATTGGGTAGAATTTTGGGGCCAACATAATGAATTAAGCAACTGTTATATAACAGGGAAATCAAACTTTGGCCCTACAATAATAGTTCAACTAAAAGGCAATGAAAATATTTACAATTATCACCAAATCATTAATAATCATTTTGGACCAAGACCCAGAAAAGGAGGCCCACATGGTGAGACCATTCAATTAGGAGATAGTGGGACTTCCATGACGCCTTCTCATACTTTAGTTGCTAATAATTTATTTGAACGATGCAATGGTGAAATTGAAATTATTTCAAGCAAATCAAATTTTAATGAATTTAGAAATAATGTATTTTTTGAAAGTGAAGGTTCATTAGTTTTAAGGCACGGAAATTATGCGGTTATTGATGGCAACATTTTTATAGGTAACGACAACTCCAAATTTATTGGTGGCATCCGAGTCATCAATACCGGACATTGGGTTACCAATAACTATTTCTATAAAATAAAAGGCAAAGAATTCAGGAGCGCTTTGGCGGTTATGAATGGCATTCCTAAGTCGCCTCTAAATAGATACAACCAAGTTACCGATGTTGTAGTAGCTCATAATACGTTTATAGATTGTAACTCGCCTTGGCAGTTTAGTGTAGGCTCGAATGTGAGTCAAAGCGCAGTATTACCCGCTTCCGAAATCCGTTCGGCAAGACCAGAACGCGTTGTTCTTGCTAATAATTTAATTTACAATGAAGTTGCAGATGAAAATCCGATCATTAATTATGATAAAGTAGATGGGGTTACTTTTAAAAACAACGTCATTAATAATGAAAATAATAGCGAAGTAAAGTCTGAAGGATTAATCACAAAAAACTTTTCAGTTATTAAAAAGGGAGATGATTTATTTG
>JBBKXS010000127.1:0-29930 GCA_037969605.1 Flavobacteriaceae bacterium | reverse complement strand
ATGCTAAAGGAATAATCGTTTTTTTATATTTACAAATTGAATTTTTAAAACCTTCTTAATATTTTTTATGCGCTATCACCAATTTTATTTTATTGCTTTCTTAATAGTCAATTTTGGATGTAATAATTTATCAAACCAGCAGCTTGAAGAACCAGTAGAAGTATCGGATGATTTAAAAAACATTACTCCTAAAGATATTGAATCATTTAGATTTGATGACTATACATTAAGCAATGATTCTAAAAAGGCACTTGAAAATTGGCAAAAATATCAAGAATTAAATGAACAAATTAGCTATATTGACAAAGCTGATTTTTCTTTTTTCATTGGAGAGAAAAAAGTATTGAAAGCGTTTATAAATGACTTTAAAACGGAGATGCCTGAGACCATTAAAACGGCACCAATCGTTTCAAGAATTACGGTCTTGGAAACAAAGCTATTGAAATTAAACAGTACACTTAAATTGGATAATGTGGATAAAGTAACCCGTTTAAGTGCCATAAAGGAGCTTTTAATAGCCATGTCCAATCTCAATCTTCAAATCAATAAGAAATTTGAACTTGAAGCTAATTTGGTTGACAAAAATGATACTATTGATTGAACATTTTTATTATAAATAAAATCTTAATATTTTGTTAAGATGTAACAATTTTAAGCTTTAAGCTTCTAATAATTAACTAATTTTAATTCGAATTAAATTTAAACTTTATGAACACCAATCTTAAACAAGTATTGGCGGTAACTGTTTTAGCTGTAACTACATTATTTGCATGTAAAGAAGACGCTAAAAAGGACACTGCAACAACTGAAAAAATTCCAGGTATAGTTCTGGAAAACATGGACACCACCGTGAGTCCAAAAGCAGATTTTTACAATTATGTGAACGGTAATTGGATGAAAAACACTAAAATACCAGAAGATCAAGCCAGTTGGGGCGGTTTCGGAGTATTGCGTAAATCAACACGAAATGATGTGTTGGAAATTGTAAAAACCTCAAAGGAATTAGGATCTTATTCAGAAGGAACCGATCAGAGAAAAGCACTGTTGTTTTTTGAGTCTGAATTGGATACCGTTGCACGTAATGCCGCGGGTTTACAACCTTTACAACCTTTATTAAAGGCCATTAACAGCATCACTAATCTTAAAGATATGCAAACGGTGTATGCTAAAACCCTTGGTGTTGATGCTCCTTTTTTCGGTTTACAAGTATTCGCCGATCTCAATAACAGTAAAATGAATGCACCTTATATCACTCAAGGAGGTCTTGGATTACCCGATCGTGATTATTATGTGTTGAAGGATGAGAAATCAAAAGTACGCAGACAACAATATGTTGATTATGTTACAAGAATGTTCCAATATATTGATTACAATGAAACTGATGCTAGAGCCGCAGCCAAAATGATTTTAGATGTTGAAACTAAGTTGGCAGAACCGCAATTGGATAAAATCCAAAGTCGAAATATCAGCAACTTTAATAACCCAAGAACCATAGCCGAACTATCTGCGATGACCCCAGCTATCGACTGGAACAAGTTTATTAAAGATATGGGTGTTGAGCAAAAATTAGACACGGTCTATGTTGTGGAACTTAAATATATGAAGGCACTTCAGAAAGTGTTGACTTCAACGCCTATTGAGGATCTTAAAACCATTATGAAATGGAGTACGCTGAATGGCCTCGCCAATAATTTAACAACTGAACTTGAAAAGGCCAATTGGGAATTTTATAGCAAAACCTTAAGAGGAACAGAAACCCAACAGCCAGCTGATGAACGTGCCATGGATAACGTGACAGGCAGGGTAGGCCAAGCCATAGGCAAGTTGTACGTTGACGCAAAATTCCCTCCTGAAGCTAAAGCAAAAGCGGAAAAAATGATCGCTAATGTTATTACAGCATTTAAGGCTAGAATTTCAAAATTGGATTGGATGAGTGAGGAAACCAAACAAAAGGCCATAGATAAGTTAAATAAATTCACTGTTAAAATAGCCTATCCAGATGTGTGGGAGGACTATTCAAAATTGATGATCAAAGAAGGAAACAGTTATGCCGATAACGTTATGGCACTATCTGATTGGAACATTAAAGAAAATTTGGCCGATATAGGGCAACCTGTCGATAAAACGAAATGGGGAATGCCTCCGCAAATGGTAAACGCCTATTTTAACCCTTTTAATAATGAAATTGTTTTTCCAGCAGCTATTTTACAACCACCCTTCTATAATTATACCGCAGACGAAGCTGTAAATTATGGAGGTATTGGCGCCGTAATTGGTCATGAAATTTCTCATGCATTTGATGATCAAGGTGCTCAATTTGATGGGAATGGTAACTTAATAAATTGGTGGACTGAAGCAGATCTTACTGAATTTAAAAAAAGAGGGGATGCTCTTGCAGATCAATATAGTGCAATAGAAGTTCAAGATAGCTTATTCATCAACGGAAGATTTACCTTGGGTGAAAATATTGGTGATCTTGGTGGACTTTTAGGAGCTTATGATGGGCTTCAATTGTATTTTAAAGAAAATGGTAGACCAGAAAACATTGACGGGTTTACACCAGAACAACGTTTCTTTATGAGTTGGGCAACTGTTTGGAGAACCCTATCTAGAGCAGATGCTTTAGAAACTCAAATCAAAACCGATCCACATTCTCCTGGAATCTATAGAGCTACTCAACCTCTTAAAAATATTGATTCTTTTTATGAAGCGTTCGATATTAAAGAAGGTGACCCAATGTATTTAGCACCTGAAAAGCGCGTTAGAATTTGGTAATAACAATTTATTAGCATAAAAAAAGCAGCCATTGGCTGCTTTTTTTATGATCGATGTTATAAATTATTCTTTTTTTCTTGCTAATAAAGCATCTTTACTAACTTTAGCCAAATTAAAATTTGGGTCTATGGCCAAAGCTCGATTCATGGTTGCCAATGCAATTTCAACGTTTTCATTTTGGTTTTCACTAAAAAGAGCTAGCGCTTTTAAATATAATAATGCGGCTTTAAGTGAAGTCTGATAAGGCTGTTGGGATTCGTAAAACGAACGCTTCATATCATCCTTTACATTTGCAAGACCATATTCGATGGTGGTTTTAGCACCTACTAGGTCTTGAGTCTGTATCTTTAAATCTGCAATTTCATAAGCTAAATTTGAACTAGGTTGACGCTGAAACAAAACTTCATACTGCTCTAAAGCTCGTGTTGGTTGGTTTAAATCTTTTAAGGCTACGGCCTTAACCTCAACATTAATATCGGAATCGGTTGCGTTTTTTTCAATACCAATAGTGTTTAAAGCCTCGAGACTTCTGCCTTCGGTTACATATAAATAGGCAAGGGTATCTTTGCGAGCTTGGGTAGGCTCTAAAACGTCAAGATGCGTCATGGCGTTTATAATGCCTTGGATATCACCTTGTGTTTTCATTTGAGCATAATATGCTTCAAAATGTTTTTTCAATTCTGATTTTGATTGTGCCGTAATGCCTATTGATGACATTATAATTAAAACGATTGTTATCTTTTTAATGTTCTAAAATTTTAATGGGCTAAACTAAAAAAATTAATAGTATTAATTCTTAAAAGCTTGCTAATTATTACAATTTAATTTGAAATTGATAATTTAAAAGGTCTTGCAGTTTGTTGGATCTAATGATTTTACCTTTGCTTTTTTGAGTTAAATCATAGATTGGCACTGCAATATTCATAGATTCGCATACTGAAGTGTAATAGTCTTGTTTAGAAGGATGTTCCGAATTTGAAGCATTAAACGTTTCGCCGAAATCATCTTGTTCAATAATTTTTGCAATGATTTGGATGGCGTCTGTAAGATGAATTAAATTAACAGGAGCGTTAGCGTTTTTTAAATGGGTTTTTCCAGAAAGTTGTTTAGCGGGATGCCTTCCATCTCCAAATAAACCTGAAAAGCGAAGAATTGAAGCTTTGAAATGTGTATTGTTTTGAAGCAATTCCTCTACTTTTAGGAGTTGTTTTCCAGATTCGGTATTGGGATTTGGTTTTGTTTCTTCGGTAATTTCAGGAAAGGATTCCTCATCAGCATAAACAGAGGTGCTACTTATAAACAGCACTTTTTTTATTTGTGAAGCCTCTATTTGTGGGATTAAATTCTTAATTAGCGCTACATAATTTTGCTCTGGATTTTTCCTTAAACCTGGAGGAATATTTAAAACGAGAACATCACTTTTCAACAGACATTCTTGGATATTTCCAGAAATGGTTTCTGAATTAATTATTAAATAAAAAGCTTCAATTTGTTCATTAAACAGAATCGCTAATTTATCTTTTGAAGTGGTGGTTCCTATAACTTTTAAACCTTTTTTAATTAAATCTTTCGCAAGCGGAAAACCTAACCATCCACAACCAATTATGCTAATATGTTTATTCAATAGTTCAGTTTTTTTTAGTGATAATGGCATCAATTAAAGCAAATGGCTTTGGAATTATTATGCTGATTAGTTTGAATCATAAAATTACAAAATAAATAGAGTCAAAAATTTATGTTAGTTTAATTGGCCTTTTTTCAGTAAATTTATTTTTCCAACTAAAATATAAGATTATGGGCATTAAAAGTTTTTTGGCAGCAAGAAAGACGAAAAAGAAGACTACGGCAGATATACCTGTAACGGTTCGTGATTATATGTCTACAAAATTAATCACGTTTAGATCGGACCAACTTATTGAACACGCTATAGACACATTGATAAAATATCGCATTTCTGGAGCTCCTGTGGTTAACGAGAAAAACGAGCTCATTGGCGTAATATCTGAAGGAGATTGTATTAAGCACATCAGTGAAAGTAGGTATTACAATATGCCAATGGAGAACAAGACGATTGAAAGTCGCATGGTTAAAAATGTGGAGACCATTGATGCAGACATGAATATTTTTGACGCGGCGAACAAATTTTTAGAATCCAAACGACGACGTTTTCCCATTGTTGAAAATGGTAAACTCATAGGTCAAATTAGTCAAAAGGACATTCTTATAGCAGCATTGGCGATGCATGGTCACTCTTGGTAATAACTATTTATGATTCCCGTTTGACCAAAGCATAGTAGTCACCTTCAATAGGTAAATATCCCTGATCATACACAAAGTAATACACCGCACCAGCTTTTGTAGTGTAAATGTTTGTGAAATAATTAAAGTCAAATCCCTTTTCAATAAGTTTGGCTCTCGACGTTTTTGTTTTTTGATCTGGATTGAGTGCTTCCAATATTCTGTAATTTTTTCGAAGTCGATTATTGGTATTTCTAATAAGGTTTTTACTGTCCTTATTTACGCTATTGTTGTAGGCGTTTCGGCAGCCATCGCTACAGAATTTTTTGTCAATCCTGCCAACAATTTTTTCATTACATTCTAGACATTGTTTATGCATAAGTTAAGATTTAGAAATGTTATACCAACGTAGGTTAAGATTGGCTTTTTCGTCATAAAAGTCTTCAATATACTTCAGGCCAATTTTTAGAAGGACATGATGGGAAGCATGATTGTCTTTTACTGTGATTCCGTAAATGGTGTCTAAATTAAGTTTGTTAAATCCATAATCTAAAGCAGCTATAGAAGACTCGGTGGCATAACCTTCTCCCCAATATCGTTTGATGATTCTATAACCAACATCGTAAAAATTGGAATGGCCATTTAATGTAATTGTGTTCAATTTTAAACCAGACCAACCCATAAACTCATGAGTTTGCTTATTGATCATGGCCCAACGTCCAATACCTAATTCCTGATACTGATTTATAATCTCATTGATATTTTGTTCGGACTGACTTTTAGTATTAAAGGGTTTATTGCCGAGATATTTATGCACTTCAGGATCAGAATCCAATTCGAACATACCATCTATATCTGTTGGTAAGATGCTGCGTAGGATTAAGCGTTCAGTTTCTATTTGGAAGGTCATTTTTATCTGTTTAAAATGGGAAGATAAGCCCCCCAAGGCCCAACTTCAGTTTTATATTGCTTGGCCATTACGCGGGCTATTTGGGCGATATGCCCTAGGTCGTGCGCAACCCAAGTAGCCAAAAGCTGAGAAAGAGTTACTGCCCCAAGTTCAGGATGGATACCTTTTAAGGACAACTGATTTTCGGTAAGACTAAGGGATTTTAAATGTGTTAAATTAGTGTTGCGCAATGTCATAAATTCATTTAATAGGTCCAGTAATGACTTATCTTTAGATTTTTCAAATTGAGCAAAACGATCAAAGGGTTCAAATATCTTGTTGTCTGAATTGTTTAAAATAATATGCAATCGGGTAATCCAATCAGTTTTTTCACCATGGATGAGATGCCCAAGAATATCAAAGGCACTCCAAGTTTGATCCCCTTCGTTGCAGAAAATCCAGTCGTCGGATAACTGAGATAAAAACTCCTTAAGAATTTTAGGGGTCCGTTCTAAAATTTCTATAGCCTTGTCAATATTATATTTCATGCCTACCAAGATACAAATTATTCGTTTACAAACGACTACAACCGTTTACAAACGATTTTAAATGTGTAACAACCGAATAATATTTTGAAGCGTTCGCATCTTTGCCTTGTCGAAACATCAGAACTCGATAGTATTAACTGTTTAACGCAAAAATTTAAAATTATGAACACACTTAGAAACAAAGTACAGTTGATTGGTAACTTAGGAAATGACCCTGAAATCATCAATCTTGAATCAGGAAAAACATTGGCGAAATTTTCAATTGCCACAAATGAGAGCTATAAAAATGCTCAGGGAGAAAAAATCACAGATACGCAATGGCACAATATTGTAGCTTGGGGAAGAACAGCAACATTGGTTGAAAAATATTTACAAAAAGGCAAAGAAGTGGCTATTGAAGGAAAATTGACTTCACGTAGTTATGAAACATCAGCAGGAGAAAAACGTTATGTCACCGAAGTGGTTTGCAACGAATTATTGATGCTAAGTAAATAAAATAATTGCAATCAACAACTTAAAAAAGGAGGCCATGGTCTCCTTTTTTATTTATGACACCGAGCAAATTATTGCAAAATTCCCAAGTGTATAATCCGACCTCCAGACATGTTTGAGGGGTTTGAACTTTTCCCAATGACAATACCATCTTCAGGAGCAAAATAGGTTTTGATGATTTCGCCAAAGGCATTGTTAACTATGGCTATTTTATCTCCTTTCTTAACTCGTTGTTTTAATTCGACAACGACATCCAAAAAGCCACCTTCATCCATATATATCCAATACGATTTTTTGCAATATATGGGCTGAATGGTTCCTTTTTCGATAGTTCCCTCATACATATTCAACCATTTTAAGGTGTTTAAAATGCCTTTAAGCCCCCTTGCAACCAATTCGTTTTGGAAGACCTGAGGATTTCCATACTCAACAGTAACACTTGGTATTCCCAATTGACCAGCTTCAGCCCGTAGGGTTTCGGTAGCAGATGATGTTGTACCAAATGATGCACCTTTACTGTTTAAGATAATATCCGGGTCTTGTAGCTCACCAAGTTTTAGTATGGTGTCATTAGACGAATCTGTTCTTGCATACATGGTATTCTCTCTTCCAAAGCTGGCTGTATGCATATCGATGAGAACATCAAAAGCCGGTAAAATTCGTTCTTTAATTTTATAAACATACTGCTCACTTTCACTCCCATGTTCTTTGCCTGGGAAATTTCTATTCAAATCTTCACCATCTATAAAGCGCCGTTCATCCAATTGAATGGACATAGCATTAATCCCAGGAATGGCGATAATTCGTCCTTTTAGGGTCTTGGTATCAATTGATTTCACTAATTTATGAATAACGGATATGCCGTTTAATTCATTGCCGTGAATTGCGGCAGTAAGCCCCAAAGTTGTACCATCTGAAATTCCCTGAATGACTACGATTGGAATTAGAATGGGCTGACCATAAGTATTGGATCCCATATCTAACCAATAGTTATAAATTCCAGATTCTGTTTTTGTATGTTCCTTTAGATTCTTTAGGACTTTAATATCACTTTGCGAAAATCCATGAACGGTAAAAAGTGTTAAAAGAATTAGTAAAATGTATTTTTTAAACAATTTGTTTTTCTTCATCGTATGGAATTTTATAGTGATAATATGGGTAACACATACATATACATAAGCATTGTCAGTAAAATGACACATAGCAAATTGAGGCCAAATCCACATTTAGCCATTTCTGGAATACTCACTCTATTGCTCCCAAAAATAACGGCATTTGTTCCTGTGCCAGAAGGTAACATAAATGAGAATGAACAAGCGAAAGTTGCAGGTATCATAAGGAGTATAGGGTTAATACTTCCAGCAACGGCCATAGCAGCAAGAACAGGCAAGAATATATTGGCAGTTGCTGTATTGCTATTAATTTCGGTGATAAATATCATAATAAAAATAACAATGACTAAAATCAAAAGCATTGGATATGTGCTTATGAAACTCATTTGTGATCCCAAATATTCTGCCAAACCAGTGTGGTTAAATGAATCGGCAATGGCATAGCCTCCACCAACAATCATAACAACACCCCAAGGCACTGTAGAGGCAGAGTCCCAATCCAAAAGGCGTTTAGGGGCAGAAGGCTTTGATTTTCCTGACGGAATAGAGAATAACAATAGCGCAGCAATTATGGCGACTGTAGAGTCATGTACATAATCTTTAATTCCCAGAAGTGAAGACCAACCGGGAATGATAAAACCATCCAGTTCAATATCTCTTCTAAAAATCCAGCCTAAAGCTGTAAACATAAAAACAACAAATACTCTTTTTTCCATGGTGGTTAATTTACCCATAGCTTTGATTTCCTGATTTACTATGGTTTTACTACCCGCAAAATGGCCATGTATTTTAAAATACTTCGTTAAGTAAATCCAAATAATTGGTAAAATGATGATCACAATTGGAGTTCCCAATTTCATCCATTGCAAAAAGTCAATTTCGGGATATTCTGGAAAAGTCTTGGCAAAAACTCCTGCAAAGACCATATTTGGAGGGGTTCCTATCAAACTTCCTGTCCCACCCACACTAGCGGCATATGCAATGGCAAGCATGAGTGCCAAACCAAATTTCGGGTTTCGTTCTTCATTTTCCTCCTCTTTATCTACTATAGCCAAAGCAATGGGTAGCATGAGCAATACCACGGCAACATTAGCAATCCACATGGAGAGGAAGGCCGTGGCAATCATAAAACTCAAAATGATTCGTTGCCGACTTGTTCCAAGTTTGCCGATAATATATAAAGCAACACGTTTATGGAGCCCACTTAATTCAATGGACTTGGCCAGAAAAAATCCACCTAAAAGCATCAAGACGTAATTGTGACCGTAATTTTCGGTGGTTGTATTGGCATCAAGTATGCCCAACAAAGGAAACAGAGCAATAGGAACAAAAGCTGTAGCATAAATGGGAATACATTCCGTAACCCACCAAGTAGCCATTAACAATGCTACCCCTAAAGCCCTTAATGCTTCAGGCTTCATGCCTTTTGGAACAGGGATTAACACTAAAATTAAAAGAATTATAACTCCGAGCCAGAATCCAATTGTTTTGGATTTATTCATACTTTAAGATTATTGGTTAATAAAACTAGGTTATAAATATATTACATTGAACCATACCATTTTAATTTTATTAACACATCAAATTTATTATTGACCAATTGAGTTCGTTTTTTTATGTTAAAAATTTATCTTTTCTTTAGTACAATAATTAAAGATGTCCATAAAACTAACTAAAAAATCTATCGGACTTTTTTTAGGTCCGTTAGCGTTTATTCTTGTCTTGTTGTTTTTTCACCCTGAAGGTTTAAGCAAACCTGCACATGCGGTTTTAGCTTCAGCTCTTTGGATTGCTATTTGGTGGATTACAGAGGCATTGCCTATTGCGGTTACGGCTTTATTGCCCATTATTCTTTTTCCATTAAGTGGTGGTTTAGGCCTTGAAGAGACCACGGCATCTTATGGTCATAAATATGTGTTTCTCTATATAGGAGGTTTTATTCTTGCCGTTGCTATTGAAAAATGGAACCTGCATAAGCGCATTGCCTTAAATATTATAAAAATTGTAGGAACCAATGTGACTTATATTATACTAGGGTTTATGATAGCCACGGCCTTCCTCTCTATGTGGATATCCAATACGGCTACAGCCGTAATGATTCTACCCATCGGGATGGCCATTGTGACACAACTTAAGGATAATCCTAAAACAATTGAAGACGAAAACTTAATTTTTGGCAAAGCATTGATGCTTGCCATTGCTTATAGCGCATCTATTGGAGGAATGGCAACTTTAATTGGCACACCTCCTAATCTTGTTTTGGCTGGAGTTGTTAAAGAAACATATGGCATTGAAATATCATTTTCACAATGGTTTAAATTCGGATTTCCTATTAGCATCTTATTATTGTTTATATGTTGGTTTTATCTTACTCGAATTGCTTTTAAATTTAAACAAAAGGCATTTCCTGGTGGAAGTGCTGAGATTAAGTTGCAATTAAAAACATTGGGAAAAATCACTTTTGAAGAGAAAATGGTATTAGTGGTTTTTATTTGTACTGCTTTTGCATGGATTAGTAGATCCTTTTTAATTAAGCCGTTTGTACCTGCTATTGATGATACCATCATTGCTATTATTGCGGGAACAATTCTTTTTTTACTTCCTAGTGGCAACAATAAAAGTCGGTTATTAGATTGGGATGATGCCATAAAACTACCTTGGGGCATTATTCTTTTGTTTGGTGGCGGTATGGCTTTGGCACTAGGATTTGAGTCTAGTGGTTTGGCCATCTGGATCGGTCAACAAATGACATCTTTAAGCACATTGCCATTAATTTTGATACTATTAATTTTAATTGCATCAGTAAACTTTTTAACTGAAATCACTTCTAATTTGGCCACTACAGCAATGTTGTTACCTGTTTTGGTATCACTTGCTTCAGCTATTGGGGTTCATCCTTATTTATTGTTATTGGGCGCAACTGTAGCAGCCTCCTGTGCATTTATGTTACCAGTTGCGACACCTCCAAACGCCGTAGTTTTTGGCTCAGGATATTTAAAAATTGAAGATATGGTGAAGAAAGGGTTTTGGATGAATATCATATCCATAATTCTTTTGACCCTGATTATTTATTTTGTACTGCCGTTGATTTGGGATTTGAAGACTGCGATTTAAAAAGTTTTATTTTTTTTGAAGTTCAAATGAAAAGCTGATTAGTACAACTTCCGAAACTTTATTCTTTACAATTTTTGGGATACCAATTTTAAAATCCGATGCCAATACTTTAAACGTTCCATCCATCATGATTTTATCATTGTTTCTATAAACGGTGACAGGGATATCTTCAATAGTTTTAGTTACGCCATGAAAAGTAAGCTCTCCATTTATATTAAAATTACTTGTCGTTGTTTCAAGTGAAAAATCTTCAATCTTTCCTTGAAAAACAGCTTTTGGATATTTATTGGATTCGGCATAGTTTTCATTGAAATGTTCTTCCATTAAAGCATTTTTAAATCGGAATCCATTGATTAAAGCCAAAACTGCAATTTCTCCGTTTTGAGTATTTATAATTGCAGTGACCGATTTGTTTTTTGCAGCAACTTCTTCAAACGAAGTCACCGAGGCCTCAAAACTTAAGGCCCCAGTTTTGGTAAGATATTTTCCTTGCGAATAACAAAATCCACTAACAAAAAGTAACATGCAAAGTAATGTTCTCATGGCTTTATTGTTCTAGCAGCCCATTGGCTTCCCATTGAATTATAATGTCGATTAAATTTTGTGGTAATTTTGGTCCTCCAAATGGCATTAGATTTCCAGGTCCATCACCAGTAATTCTACCTATAAGATTTCTGTTTTCTACGGCATCTTTTACATTTTCGTATAAAACCAATGACATAAGAGCTCCATTTGTGGGCGGATTATTATGGCATGAGATACAATTATTGTCAATTATGGATTTGACATTATCAACATAAGTAACGGTTTCTGGGAGAGGTGTCGCATCAATTAAATCGTCTTCACTTACATTGGTACAACTTAATATGAAGGCACACAATGTGATTATTAAAAGATTCTTTTTCATACTACAATTAATTAAAAACGCGGGTTAAATTAAATCCAAAATAGATATTACCGTCTCCCCAATCTCCTGTTGCCTGTCCCAAAAATCCATTGGTATTCATAGCTTGGGCGTTCGTAAAATGCATCTGGAAGACATGTCCTCCTGTTTCTAGATCAACCCCAATTGATAAAGGGTTTTTAAATGGGGAATCACTGGCTCGGTTTAAATGCCAGCCATAATCTGCGTTTAATGACCAACGTTTGCCTAATTTGTAACGACCTCCAAGTCCAAGTGCATATTGAGAATTGTCCTGATCATTAATCGCTACATAATTATCATGGAAAAAGGTAGGAGCCAGTTCCAATGATAAATTAGTGCTTATTTTTCTTGAAATTAGAATTTGAGCTGTATAGCCCAATCGATGCTTAAATTCCAGTTTAGGCAAATTATCTTTGTCTAAAGCCGTATTGATCATTAGTGAATTATAACCTACAATTGTAAATGGGAAACCATTTTCTTCTTGTTGAATCAATCTGTATTTTATCGCCGTTTCATAAACTTTCTGGAAGGAGCTTCTTGAGGCACTAATATTAAGACCATCTGATAGTCCATAGATAAAATTCAATCTAGTTACGGCATCGTCTAGTCCAAAAAAACTATCAAAACCATTCTCTATACTTCCAAATCTATGGGATACCGTAAAGACAAATTGTTTTTTGAACATGAGTTTTGTGGATTCAAAATTTACAATTTTTAAGCCCTTAAAAACAGCATTGATCTCTTGCTTGACTATGGAATCTGAATCAATTTCAGCAAGTAAATTGTCTTGTGATAATGCCAAGATTGGGAAACATAGAATAAGCAACAATAGGTGTTTCATCCATTTAGTTTTTTATGAATTGTTTGGTCTGGGAATTTTTTCCAGATGTTACTTTGATGAGATAAATGCCTTCGATCCAATTCGAAATATTGAACTCAACGGAATTGGTTGCCTCAAATTTTTGGGTTGACAACTCTTTTCCCAAAACGTCAAAAACCATGATGGTTCCTTTGGTAATATGTTGTGGAAAATCCAAATGAAGCATTGAATTTGATGGATTTGGAAACATATTAAAATTGGAGAAGGTATTATCATCTATACCTAAACTATTTTGCACTGTAATAGTACCGGACATGCTAAAGGCGCCATGGATTTCACAGTAATACGGATTGGTTCCTTCTAAAGTAAAGGTGTGGGAAAAAGTAGATCCAATTGGCCCAAGGAAACCGCTATCGAAGGTTTCAGTACTTCCAATGTCACTTGTAACAGTATGGCTGATACTGGTCCAGGTCCACTTTACGGTATCGCCAATATCAATGGTTAAGTCTGCATTTGTACCGATTCCTGTATACCAATCCAAATTGTAAGTGGTTTGGGCATTCATGCTTAAAATTCCAAAGCATAAAAGAATGAGTAATTGTGTTTTCATAATATTTAATTTTAATGGGTTACTATGCTACATTGATCGATTTTGATCTGTTCCAAGAGGTCATCATACCCAATAAATCGTCCTTTGACATTTACCTTTTTAGAAGGATCTACATCAATTTTAGAATTGAACTGACAAAAAACTTTTTTGTCTAAAGTCAAATTGTAATCATTTAATTGTGTAATGGTTCCATTGACCTCAATGGTCTTGTTGAGGTATTTTTTTTCGGATGCCGAAGGGTTTATGACAAATTCGTTTGTGATGTCAATTGAATTCAACACAAATTCAGACTGCTCGCTGTCAATATCTCGATGCGCTTGATACATGTAGTTGTAGACTAAATAGGCTAAAACCAAAAGCACCAATAGAATGATCCACTTACGCATAATTTTCTTTAAATAAGCAGGTCAGTTCATGATCGATTTGGAAATTTTTAAAACTGCTTCAGATTTTTCTGAAGCAGTTTTTAGCAATAATTAAAAAACATTTTTCTTTTTCATATTTCAATTAATTGCAATTTTTTATATACCGAAGCCTATCAGCATCACCAAGTCTAAAATCAACTCTGGTTTCACCCGAATAGCTTTGAATTTCGTGCAAGATCCAATTGTTGTTGCAATAGGGTAAATCTGGGATATTTATCACAACGGTGAGATTATTGCCAGAGCCACTTGCCGACCAAGTTCCGTAAGCTTCATATCCCGACCAATACACAGAAATGGTTCCATCCTCATAAAAATTGAACTCATAACCGTCATAGGCGTTGTTATAATTATAATCGTTTCGTTTAAGCCTATCTACAGCCCAACTGTTACAATGGGTCAAAAATGTTGTGAGTTGTTCTTTAGTACATTGGTCACAATCATCGTCATTATAGTCATAATCATCATCTTCGTCACAAACATTATTATAAGTCTCTATGGCTATTTTAAGTTCGTTGAGATTATTTAAATTAATTTCAGTATCATCTAAAAGCTTAACTTTTATTGGGAATCCTAGGTTGACAATATCATTTTGATCGATATCGTCAAGAAATTTATAAAGCTGATGATCATTGATAATACTTATTGTTTCAATTAATTCATTGGCGGTATTAAAAACAGATGCTGTTATTGGGTACTGAAAATCAAGACATTCAATGTCACTATCGCCTTCATTTTCCCCATTGCAACCATTAGAATAGGCATTGAGTTCATTCGTGGTATTTATGACTTCTTCGGTAAAATCATTAAGCACAATAGTGATTGGAAAAATGATTTGCATAGTGTCAGTATCATCATCAGAAGTGTCAAAAATATATTCAACATCACTTAAATCTGCTTCAGAATTTAAGTTAATTTCTATTCCGTTGGCTATAACGGTAAAGGGGAGTTTAATATTAAAGCAATTGGCTTTATCTATAATATTGTCATTTGATCCATCATTCATTGCTGTTTGCTGTATTAAATTGGCCAATGTAGAATTTGCAATCAATACCTGATTTTCGGGGGCTTGAACAAGTTCTATTTCTTCTTTTCTACAAGAAGTAAGTAAAAATGTGATGAAGAAAATGTTAAGTAATAATCTTTTTAACGTTGATGTCATATTAAAGCCTTTCTTTCATGTATTAATTAAACAATTAACTTATAAAAACTCCCGAAATAAAAAAATTTATTTAGTTACCTTTAAAGAACGAAAAGCCAAATTTTGCCAAAAGAACTAGAAAAATCTATTTGTAAGGAGTCTGTTTTTGAGCGTATTTACAATAAATACTCGCAAAACCTGCATGATTTTTTATATTATAAATATGGGGAGCAATGTAACCCAAGCGATAAAACCCAAGAGGCGTTTATAAAACTTTGGGATAACTGCAAAAAGGTCCCCTTAAGTAAGTCAAAATCATTTTTGTATACTGTGGCCAATAATATGGTACTTAATGATATTAAACATCAGAAAGTAGTTTTAAAATATCGGGAAATGAGCCCAAAACAGTACACCAACGAAAACCCAGAGTTTTTGATGGAGAAGGAACAGTTTCTTGAGCGTTACCAAAACGTATTGGAAAATTTAAGTGAAGAACAACGCACCGCATTCTTATTGAGCAAGGTTGAAGGCAAAAAGCATAGTGAGATCGCGGAACTTCTGGGAGTCACCCAAAAAGTGGTAGAATACAGAATTTATTCGGCCTTTGGGATTTTGAGAAATGAATTGGAAGGGTTCAAAATAAAATAATAAGGAGAAGGGGCATAAAAATTGTTATATACTATAGATACAGGAGTTATGGAAGATACAGGAGTTATGGATAAAGATGATTTGATAGAAAAGTGGTTGAAAGACGAGCTTACCGATGCTGAAATGGAAACATTTAAGCAATTGGAGGATTATGAATTGAATATGGCCATCATTGAAAATGCAAAACACTTTAAGGCTTCTGAAATTTCAACCGTTGAGGACTTTAATGCATTTAAAGAGCGCTATTATGCAAGGAAAACTTCGACTAAAAAGTTGTACTGGCAAAATCCATTATTAAGAATTGCCGCTGTTTTAGTAATTGCATTTGGAGTTTATTTCACGGTTTTTTATAATAACACCATTCACGTGGAAACCCTGGCAAGTGAAAAAACTACTGTAGAATTGCCCGACCATTCTGTAGTCACTTTAAACGCTAGCTCGGAAATAGAATACAGTAAACGCTACTGGGAGGATAACAGAAAAGTGAATCTTGAAGGGGAAGCCTTTTTTATGGTAACCAAAGGAAAAAAATTTGAAGTGATTACCAATGATGGCAGTATTACTGTTGTTGGCACCCAGTTTAATGTCAAACAACGTGACCGTTTCTTTGAGGTCAAATGCTTTGAAGGGAAAGTTAAAGTGTCTTCAAATGGAATAGATAAAATACTTGAAAAAGGAGACATCTATCAAATTTTAGAAGGGAAATTTATTGAAAGAAAAACGGTTTCAAATGGACCATCTTGGATAGAGAGCAAAAGTGTTTTTGAGGCTATTCCATTGAAGGAAGTTTTGGCAGAAGTCGAAAGACAATATAATATAGAAATAACATACGAAAACATTAATACCAATCGGTTGTTTACAGGAGGCTTTGTACATGATAATTTAGAAAATGCCCTGATTTCAATTACAAAACCTATGAATTTAACTTATGAAATGAGTTCATCAAACCTTGTAATACTTCATGGCGAAAATCAATAGACTGATAGTTTTAATTGCCGGTATTTTACTCATTAATACTGTTGTGTTAAATGCACAAGAGCATAATGTGCCTTTGCCACTATCAGAACTATTGGTCTTGCTCCAAACCAAGCATAATGTTCAATTTAATTATGCCGAAGATATCATTGCTGGAATAGTGGTGAGACCCCCTCCAGATAAACTTTCACTACAAGAATCATTACTCTATCTTGAGCAAAATACCAATTTGTCCTTTACACTATTAAATGATAATTTAATATTGGTGACGCCAAATCAATCTCTGGTTTTATGTGGCTATTTAAAAAGCATGGACAATCAAGCGCCTGTATTTTTGGCGTCAATTCAAGGGCAAAGGAATTCAACCATTAGTGATGAACATGGTTTTTTTCAAATTGAAGTTATCAACGAAGATGAAATCATTATTATTCGCCATATAGGATTTAAAACTCTAATGAGTACCTATAAGGAACTTGCCACAACAGATTGTGGCAACATCTTACTTGAACCACAATTTCAAAGTCTTTCAGAGGTCATTGTTTCCAATTATATTACAAGTGGCATCAATAAATTGAGCGACGGGTCTTTTTCTATGGATTTCTCGAATTTTGGAATTTTACCAGGTTTGGTAGAAGCGGATGTGTTGCAGTCTGTCCAGGCTTTTCCAGGAATTCAAAGTATTAATGAAACCGTTTCAAACATTAATATTCGTGGCGGAACCCATGATCAAAATTTAATACTTTGGGATGATATTAAAATGTACCAGTCTGGGCATTTTTTCGGATTGATTTCTATGTATAATCCTCAAATTACACATAAAGTGTTCTTGACAAAAAACGGAACGGATGTAAGCCATACCGATGGGGTTTCTGGCACTATTGCCATGCAAACTGAAAGTCAGGTCAATGCAAAAGTTAAAGGCAATTTTGGGATTAATTTTACCGATGTCAACGGATTTGCAGATGTCCCTATAGGTAAAAAATCGTCCCTGCAGATCGCCTCGAGAAAATCAATCAGTGATTTTTTTGAAACACCTACTTACAAGGCTTTTTTTAATAGAATATCCCAAAATACAGAAGTTGAAAACAATAATGCTAGCATTACAAATTCCGACAAAAGCTTTGACTTTTATGACACCTCATTTCGTTGGATTTATAACATTAGTGACAAAGATTATTTAAAAGTCAATTTTATAAACGTTGGAAACGAGCTTCAGTTTAATGAAAATACTGTTATTGACAACGAAGAGAAATCCAGACGAAGCAATGTTACCCAAAATAGTATTGCAGAAGGAATCCATTATAAAAGAATCTGGAACAATAATCTTCAAACTACTTTTGAAGCCTATGAAACCGATTATAAGCTAAAAGCCATTAACGCCAATATATTGGATTCCCAACGATTCCTACAAGAAAACAAGGTTTCAGAAACTAGCCTTAAATTAAAAATTGATTATAAATTGAATGAAACTTCTAGTTTTTTAAATGGGTATCATTTTGTTGAGACAGAAGTTACAAATTTGGACGATGTAGACAATCCACTTTTTAGAGTGCTCGTATCAGAGGTTGTAAGAACACATGGAATATTTTCACAATTTGCTTATAAATCGAAAACTAAAAACACCAATCTTAATTTTGGGCTAAGGGCCAATTATATCGATAAATTCAACAAAACGATTATAGAACCGCGCTTGAGTTTTAACCAACGTTTTTTAACGCATTTTACCTTTGAAGTATTGGGGGAGTTAAAGCATCAAAACACTTCTCAAATTATAAATTTTCAAAATGATTTTTTAGGAATCGAAAAACGAAGATGGCAATTGTCCACCAATGAAGATATCCCAATTATTAGGAGCAAACAAATATCTTCAGGATTCAATTTTAGCAAAACGGGCTGGTTGTTAAGTGCCGAGGCTTATTACAAACATGTTGATGGCATAACCTCGCAAAGTCAAGGATTTCTGAATCAGTATGAATTTGTTAGGGCCTATGGAAGTTATAGGGTCGTTGGACTTGATGTGTTGATCAGAAAAAGCTTTTATAAATTCAATTCTTGGTTGAGTTATTCTTATATGGATAACACATACAGCTTTTCTGATTTTGAGGCCGAGTCCTTTCCAAGCAATTATGATATAGATCATTCAGTTACTTTTGGTACAACATTTACAACAAACAATTTGAAACTTGCCGCTGGATTAAATTGGCATTCAGGGAAGCCCACAACACAACCTATTTCTGGTAATGAAATTATTGCTGGGGATATTAATTATGGGAAAACAAATAGGGCAACACTTCAAGATTATATGAGGTTGGATATTTCAGCTGTTTATAATCTCAAATTGGGACTGAAGACCGATGCCAATGTTGGAATATCAATCTGGAATGTTTTGGATAAAGAAAATATAATCAACAATTATTACCGTATCACTAATGAGACTATAAGCGAAACACAACAACGATCACTAGGGTTTACTCCCAATGTTGTTTTAAGAGTTTTTTTTAATTAAGAATTATAGATTTAACTTCCGAAAGAAAGCTGCCGTTATTGGCTGTTCCTTCTATAAAAAGATTAATATTGTTCGCTTGTTGATTACTGATTTTAAAGGATATAGTTCCGTTTTGGTCAGCACTCAAGTTTGGAAGCCATTCTATAACACCATATTCCTTATAGAAACTGGTTGTATAAGAGCTATACTTAGGTGCATAAAATTTTGTGGGACTTGTAAATGTCAAAGGAATTTCAATATCTTGAAAAACAGAGCCATAGGAATTATTTTCGTAGCCAATTTTGGGATCTGTGTATATTTTAATAACCCCTCCAGCACCTCTAAAACCTTCTCCAAAGCCCGATTTATCAACGATAATATAATCAACAAAATCCAATTTATAGTAACTTAATTCGTCATTATAAAATAACAATCTATCATCAATATAAATGGTTGGCTGGATTCTTTGCAGTCCTCTGTTACTGTATATTTTTAATTCTCCAAAATTTTGGTCGACCGTAAATCCTTGGGTCCTAATGTAAGAGGCAAAATCCATGTACATATTTCGTTTTTTGTCATCAAAAACGGCAACTGACCCCCATGATGAATTTTTTAGTTTTTCAATTCTTTCTTTTTCTTTATTAACAGTTATTATAACCTCATCCAATTGTTCGAATTCTGACCAAGAGGTTTCCAATAATGGTTGCGAGCTTTTCGAATTAAAAAAGACATTTTCTTTTAAAGGTAGAAATTTTGTGTATTTGTCCAGATCAGGAATTTTTGAAGGAGAGAACTGCAAATAAAGCCCTGACTTTTTAGCAGATTTATTCTTACTAATTTCACTAAATTTAAGCGTTTCACCATCAAAAGGGTAAAGGCCATTTTTTTCAAAAGTTTTTATTGTATCATTCACGTCAAAAATTTCTAAGCCGTTGTTTGAAATCGGGTATAGGATAAATTTACCAGTTTTGGTGGCATTCACGTTGGCCTTAAAACCGATACCAGTTTCAAAAGTATAATTGTTATTTTGGGGATTGTTAAAAATAGTATTCCAGGAATAACTACTCCATCCCTGAGTCAATAACAAATTGTCGAGTTCATATTTCTTCTTGCCTGTAATATCTGTGAAATAATAATTGGCATTTTCAACAAAACCCCTTACATAAGGTTGTAAATAGGTATAAGAAATAATATTGTGATCGTGACGGTAAGATTTCGTTCCTTCGGGAAGCACAGAAACACTAAAATGATTTATTTGGCTGGAATCAATGCCCTTGATTGGTATAGAAACCATAATAGAATCTCCTTCTTTTTCATAGGAAACTTCTCCAGTTTCAATCAATTGAATTCCATCATATTTAAAAAATAAACGTTCCAATAATGGGTTATTTTGTTCGTCGAAAAGTGTAAACACATTAAGACCTGAAAATAAATCATCATAATTTATGAATTGTAAAATTTCTTCATTATCG
Organism: Flavobacteriaceae bacterium; assembly: GCA_037969605.1. Lineage (GTDB taxonomy): Bacteria > Bacteroidota > Bacteroidia > Flavobacteriales > Flavobacteriaceae > Geojedonia. Next base: position 9,264 of record JBBKXS010000127.1, on the reverse strand, counting down.
GTAAAAATAACATCCGAGGCCTTAATTTCGCTTCCATTATGAATTGTTAAATGATAGATCTTGTTTTTAATGAAATCTAATGTATTGGCATTGGTTACGAATCGCAAAATAACTCTATTTTTTAGGTAATTTAAGGAAAGTGTAATGCCACGTATTTCAGCTAAATCAATATCAAAAATTTGCTTTGTTTCTTCAAAATCAATCGATACTTGATACAATTCGTTAGCTTTTGGGGTAAATATAAATTTACTAATACCAAATTGATTGGTCTTAAAAGTATTAATGATTTCACTTTTTGAATTTAACAGTCGACCTTCCACAAAAGGCACTCCAAATCCTAAGCTATCTTTAATGACAATTCCCATAGTATTTGTGACATCGGACAGTAAATACCCTCCTTCTGGCAAAAACTGGGCATCAAGTTTTGAACTTATAACTTTAGTAACGATATCGGTTTCAATTTCGGGGTCAATCACCTTTATGCTTTCGATATAGAAATTTTGCTCGTCAAAATTTTTCATCCAATTGGTATATGCCTTAAAGGTATAGTTGCCCGAGGTAAATAAACTGTCAACAAAAAAGCTACCATGGGCTATCCCATTAGTGACCAATAACATTTTACTTTTTACTGTGTCTCCGTTGTCATCTGATATAGAACAGTATAAATTGGTAGTCAATTGAGAAGGTTTTTTTTCGGTTTTATCAAAAACATAAACACAAAACGCAAAGGTTTCTCCTTTTATATAAATAGACTTATTTAAATGGGCATAGGCAATTTCTCTCTGGGTTTTGGTATACTCATTAAAAGAATCTATTACTGGATTCGGTCCTTCTTTATTTTGTGAAAAACTTTGAACAAAGCAAACAGTTAAAAGAAGAATTAAACAATATTCTTTTGGAATTAGGATTTTTAAATGAATTCTAAAAAACATATTTTCAAGAAAGGATTTTTAAATATAGGGATTAAAACATAAAAGATTCATAATCACAATAAGGATTTAATTCATCTTTCGCATTTTACACCTTTAAAATGAGATAATTAATAAAAGGCTTAACATTTGAATGGCTTTTGATTTAGCTTTACTATTTTTATGCAATCTTGAGAATCATTAAAAACATGTCGGCACAACCTAAATTAGTAAGATTTAAGCAAAACGTTTTAGCAAAATACCATATTTACAATAGTATTTTTGTGACTTTGCCTTTTAATACCATTACTAAAACAGGTGCGCTGCTGCCCTTATTTCATGAAACATGCGTTAAAGGTTATGCAAACGGTGATGACCCAACCATGATTGTGGATACTTTTTTTAAAAAATACCAAGCTAGACGCACTAAAGAAAGCCAAATTAATTTATTGTTCCGATTTATTCAATTTATTGAAAGACAAGTCGTGTTGTTTGATGCCGTTGAGGATGCCGCTTTTCCAATTGTGAATAATATGGAAGGGATTGGAACCTTAAGAAGTTTGAAAGAAGCTGCAGTTTCTGAAGATAAATTAAAACAACTTAAACATTATTTGCAAGAGTTTAAGGTTCGTATTGTTTTAACAGCACATCCAACCCAGTTTTATCCAGGAAGCGTTTTGGGAATTATAACAGATTTAACCGAAGCCATTCAGAAAAACAATTTACTTAGAATAAATGACCTTCTTGCACAACTTGGAAAAACTCCATTTTTTAAGCATACAAAACCTACACCTTATGACGAAGCAGTAAGCCTAATTTGGTATTTGGAAAATGTATTTTACTATTCGTTTGGGACCATTTACAATTACATACAACAGAATATTTTTGATGACAAACAAATTGCGAATGAGATTATAAATATTGGTTTTTGGCCAGGAGGAGATAGAGATGGCAATCCCTTTGTGACTCCAGAAATTACATTAAAAGTTGCCAATAGGTTAAAATTGACAATCCTTAAGAATTATTATAGAGATGTAAGGGCACTAAAAAGAAAATTGACATTTAAAGGTGTTGAAGATCGTATTCAAGATTTGGAAATTAAACTTTATGAAAGCTTTACAAAGGCAGATGTCAAGGCCCCATTTGATTTGAAGAACTTTGTTAGCGAGCTCCAAGCTATTAAAGTCATAGTTGTTAATGAAAATCAATCATTATATGCTAATGAAATAGATAGTTTGTTGAATAAAATCCATTTGTTTAAGTTACATTTTGCCACTTTGGATATTCGCCAAGATAGTCGTGCCCACGATAAGGTCTTTACCACAATTGTTGAGGTATTGAATGCTTCTGGAAGTACTATCTTCCCTAAAGATTATAACGGGCTTACTCAAGATAAGCAAATTAAAATTCTTTCAAAGGTCAAAGGACCAATAGATTTATCCTTATTTGATGATGAAGAAGTTTTAAAAACATTAAATACTATCAAAGCTATCAAAACCATTCAGGACAGCAATGGAGAACAGGCTGCAAATCGATATATAATCAGTAATAATCAAACGGCGCTTAATGTAATGCAACTATATGCTATGTTAAAATTGGTTGCTTTTGAAGATGATTTAACCGTAGATATTGGTCCTTTATTTGAAACCATAGACGATCTTGAAAATGCGGATTCAGTGATGAAAGAACTCTATACCAATCCAGTTTACAGTGCCCATTTAAAAAAGCGGGGTAACAAACAAACCATTATGTTGGGCTTTAGTGACGGCACAAAAGACGGCGGTTATCTCATGGCCAACTGGGGTATATATAAAGCTAAAGAGCGTCTCACCAAAGTTTCTAAACGCTATGGAATAACCGCTATTTTCTTCGATGGTAGAGGAGGGCCGCCAGCAAGAGGAGGTGGTAAGACACACCAATTTTATGCATCATTAGGGCCTACTATAGAGGCTAAGGAAGTTCAGGTTACCATTCAAGGGCAAACTATAAGTTCCAATTTTGGGACTATGGATTCTTCTCAATACAATCTGGAACAGTTGATCAGTTCTGGAATTATAAACAAATTGAATGAAACCAATCTTAAAATGACCAAAGAAAATGTAAAGGTCATGGATAGTCTCGCTAAAGTAAGTCATAAAGCCTATGTAGATTTTAAAAACCATCCCATGTTTTTGCCTTATTTAGAACGAATGAGTACCTTAAAATACTATGCCAAGACCAATATAGGAAGTCGACCATCAAAACGTGGAAAGTCGGATGAATTGGTATTTGCAGATTTAAGAGCGATACCTTTTGTAGGTTCTTGGAGCCAGTTAAAACAAAATGTCCCAGGATTTTTTGGAGTAGGAACCGCACTGAAATCTTTTGAAGATAAGGGAGAGTTTATAAAAGTAAAACGACTTTATAAAAGTTCAAACTTCTTTAAAACCTTGATAGAAAATAGTATGATGTCACTTTCAAAATCCTTTTTTGACCTCACGAAATACATGGCAGAAGACGAAGAATTTGGTGAATTTTGGAACATTATCCATGATGAATATGTCTTGACCAAACGCTTGATCTTAAAGGTAACGGGATATAAGGATTTAATGCAGGAAGAGCCTGCAGGTAAAGCATCTATCGACATTAGAGAATCTGTTGTGTTACCGCTTTTGACTATACAACAGTATGCCCTAAAGAAAATTCAGGAATTGAGGAAAGCTTCTCCTACAGATGATGATCAAATAGAAGTTTATGAAAAAATTGTGATGCGCTCGTTATTTGGCAATATCAATGCAAGTCGAAATTCGGCTTAATTAAAATTAAGAATAAAAAAACCTCATTTTTCATAACAATTTGAAAAATGAGGTTTTTTATTTAAACGATATTGTTAATTTCCAGCTTGTGTTTTAGCATCGTCTACCATTTTCTGATTAGGTAAAATTGCCACATTTACACGTCTATTTTTTGCCCGTCCATCAACTGTAGAGTTGTCATATTTAGGCTGTGTTTCACCAAACCAATTGGTTGTAAATCTTCCACTACTTGATCCTTTATTGATTAAATAGTTGGTAACCGCATAAGCCCTGTTTTTTGAAAGCGTCATATTGTAAGCTTCAGAACCAGAACTATCTGTATGCCCCACTACTATAATATCCGTGTTTGGATATTCTAAAAACACACTCGATAATTTATTTAAGGTTGTTTGAGACGCCGTATTAATATTATACTGCTCAGTTGCAAAATAAACGCCACTATTCTCATCAAAGGTCACCACAATGGCATCATCAATACGTTCTACTTTAGCACCTGGAATTTCTTCTTCAATTTTTTGTGCTTGTTTATCCATTTGATTACCGATTATAACACCAGCAGTACCTCCAACAACGCCACCAATAACAGCACCTAATTCTCCATTTCCGCCTTTGCCAACATTGTTTCCAATGATTGCACCAATGACGGCTCCACCAGCAGCGCCAATGACTGCTCCTTTTTGCTTATTATTTGCATTGTCAACTGCTTTGCAGTTAGTAAGAAAAATTGCTAAAATTATTGTTAAGCAAACTATTCCTAATGTATTTATTGTTTTTTTCATAATATTTAGATTTTATTGAAATTCATAGTTATAGTAAATGGTTCTCCATCAACTACAATCGATTGTTGCCATTGCATTAATGTTTCAGATATTGATTTCAGGTTTAAACGAAATCCTAAATTCGTATCCGATTTATACCTCTCATCTGTTGGTTTCAACATAAAGTCATATAATCCAATTTCTGCATTTTCTTCTTGAATAGTAAATATAAAATTCCTTATTCCTGTAGAACAGCTAGACTCATTTATGGTGTATGATCCTGTGTTGTTATTGGGAACAAACTGCCACGTACTGCCTTCAAAACAATCTTTAGATGTGTCATTAAGTAGAGTTACATTATATTTTCCCGCTTTATCATAAGTTACTGAATTTAATGTCCAACTCCCTTTAATAGCTGTTTTTGTATTTCTTAAAGTTTTTGATGAACCGCAACTGAATAAGCCAATTGCCAAAAAAAGTAGTATTACTCGTTTCATTATTATGTGATTTATTATTCTTTACAAAGGTGCCACATGATTGATGATTTCAAATTATAAGATTATTACTTTAGATTATATAATTTCCATTTGGAATTGAATTGTTTAATTAATCCTTTGTTGGATATCATTTTGTGAATGCTTGTTAATTAATAACGTTAATATATACTAAGGAGAATAAATGTTTAGATGTTACCTGAAATTGTAAATAAGAGTATCGTTTAAATACAATTCTTTAACTAATATGCAAGCCATTGGCAACATTGGCATCATCTAGATTCACAAATACAAATCTGTCTTGAACATTTTTGGACATAATAACTTACTTTGGCGAATCATGAACTCGAAATATTGAAAATAATAAAAAAAGGGACAAAACAGAAATGGAGAATCCTTTTAGTTCAGGAAACATATACAACTAAATAATTATTGGCTATTATGAAATTCTTAACATATATTGTTTATACCTTTGACGTCATTATCAGTACAAAAAATGGTTCGTTTTAACTGTTTTATCTTTAACCTTATTATAGGGTTATTTCTTTTTCTTCCACAGAATATCGTTGGAAGCCTACCTATTTTTAACAATCAAGTTGAAGTTATTTATTCTTCAGGTGATGATCAAAATGTGCCCTTAGTATTTGATTCTGGTATTGAAACCAATCAAATACCTTTTGCTCCCAAAGCATCAAAATTACCAATGGTTCAGTTTTTCAATACGACTGAACACTTAAACTATGTAACTAATGAAGATAAACTTCTCTATTTTGGTATTGGTAATGCAATTGAATTGAAACTAACTTCAAGGATTATTATTTTTCCTTTTCATTTTTTTACGTAAAGTACATTGATCTACATTTAATTAAAAATTTGGTTCTCATAAGTTGAGACAAATTCTTAATACCAAAAACTGAAAATTTTAATTAAAAACATAATTACAATGAAAATATCAATGACTGTGATGAGTTTATTTGTCATTTTAATCGTCACGATACCTTATATTTGGTTTATACGAATTGGAAAAAATGAAACAAAGAAAAAAGAAAGAATATTCGACAAGTTGATCAAACAGGAGCAATTGACTTTGACTTCTAATGAAATGTGGAATAACAGTATTATTGGGATTGACGAAACTAAAAAAACAATGCTATTTGTTAAATTAAAGGACGCTCAAAAAGACTTTTTTATTATCAATTTGAATGATGTCAAATCATGTCAAATCAATAAGGTTACAAGAGATTTTAAAAAGGACAAGAAAATGGAATTTGAACTACAAACACTAGATTTGGAATTAAGTTTTATATCAAAAAAACCTAATTTGGTTCTCAATTTTTTTGACATGAACGATTCTTTTTCGCAAGATTTCGAAATGCAACGTGCAGAAAAATGGGTGACTTTGGTTAGGCAAAACATTCCCAAGCAGGTCTTGAAGACTTACGCTGCGTAACTTAAATTTAGGATAATTTAAATGCATACAAACCTGAATAAAGTATCTGTAATGTCGCTTTTAGTGACACTCGGCATCGTCTTTGGGGATATTGGCACTTCGCCATTGTATGTTTTTACGGCTATTACCCAAGGAAAAGTCTTCGATGAGATGTTGATACTTGGTAGTTTGTCTTGTATTTTTTGGACATTACTATTAATAGCCACATTTAAGTACATCTATTTAGCTTTAAATGTTGACAATCATGGCGAAGGTGGCATATTCGCATTATACGCATTATTACGAAAAACAAAATCTAAATGGATTTTATATCCAGCATTAATTGGGTGCGCAACACTAATTAGTGATGGATTTATTACACCTGCTATTTCAATTTCTTCAGCCGTGGAAGGATTGAATCTTATATATCCGAATATTTCAACATTACCAATTGTTGTAGCTATTGTTATTGGGTTGTTTTTGATACAACAATTTGGAACAAAAAAAATTGGCGGCCTTTTTGGCCCAATCATGTTACTTTGGTTTTTAACTTTAGGCACATTAGGTGTTCTTCAACTTATAAAAAACCCAGAGGTATTAAAAGCGATTAATCCTGTTTATGCGTTTTCATTTTTATACAGTTATCCTAAAGCTATTTGGGTTTTGGGAGCTGTATTTTTATGCACCACAGGAGCAGAAGCATTGTATTCAGACCTAGGACATTGCGGGAAAAAAAATATTAGAATAGCATGGACTTTTGTTTTAAGTATGCTGCTGCTAAACTATTTTGGACAAGCGGCTTATTGCTTGTCTATTCAAGGCAAAGGGAGTGTTGATTCTGTATTTTATGCTACGGTACCAAATGGGTATTTATACTTAGTTATTGGAATTGCCACTATAGCAACCATTATTGCAAGTCAAGCATTAATTACGGGTATTTTCACTTTAATAAATGAAGCTATAAAACTTAAATTATGGACGAACTTAAAAGTTAAATATCCATCTACTCACAAAGGTCAAATCTACATTCCAGCCATAAATTATTTTCTACTTTTTGGATGTTTATTAGTGATTTTTATCTTCAAAAAAGCATCCAATATGGAAGCAGCCTATGGTTTAGCAATTGCCATAGATATGCTAATGACAAGTATTTTATTAGGCTTTTTATTAATAATCAGAAAAAGCAAGAAGAAAAACGTTTTTGCCTTTTTCGTGATTATATTCTTTATCATTGAGTTTACTTTTTTAATTTCAAATCTAAATAAAATTTTCCATGGAGGTTGGTTTACGTTACTATTAGCCGTCTTTTTCTTTTTATTACTACTATTCTATAATAGAGCGAAAAGTTTAAGAAGCCGATTTGCTGAATACAAAAAAGTGGAAGACATAAAACCTATGTTGATAGGTGTTCAAAACGATTCTCAAATTCCTTTTGCTGCAACAAACATTGTATATCCCACTCGGTCTTCAAGAGCAAGTTTAATAGACAGCACCATTGTACACTCTTTATTTTATATGCAACCTAAAAGAGCTAAAGTGTATTGGTTCCTGCATATAGGAATTACAGATATACCTTATGGAATAGATTATGAAGTCGAAACTATTATTCCAAAAGGTGCTTTTTTTGTAAAGTTGAATTTAGGTTTTAAAGAACCTCATTTAATAGATTATTTTATTAAAAAAATCTATCAAGATTTAATTAAATCTGGTGAAGTAATAGATCAAAGTGCTTTTAAAAGCATTTCAGAATTTCACATCCCAACAGATTTTAAATACATACTAATTAATTCTCGAGTGGCAATTGAAAATGAACTCTCTGTGACAGATATGTTCACCATAAAACTCTATCGCGCATTAAAATCTACCGGACTTACTGCTATTTCAGATTTTGGACTAGAAGCCACTAATATTATTGAAGAAAAAATACCAATAAGTGTTTCAAAAATTGAAAAATTAAATATTACACGAAAGCAAGATTAATAGTTTAAAACTAAAAAGACCATGACAGTATCAATAATTCTTATTCTTTTAGGGTTCGGATTTTTAATTAAAGGAGCCGATTGGTTAGTTAGTGGAGCATCTTCTTTGGCAAAAAAAAATAACATTCCAGATTTGGTAATAGGGCTTACTATAGTAGCTTTTGGTACTTCTGCACCAGAACTTGTCGTTAATACAGTAGCCTCTTTTAAAGACCATTCAGATATTGTTTTGGGCAATATTATAGGGAGCAATAATTTTAATCTTTTTATGATTTTGGGCATTGTAGGTCTAATATTTCCTATTGCAGTACAATCGTCAACGGTTTGGAAAGAGATTCCTATTTCGCTCATAGCAGCATTAGTTCTGCTCGTTTTAGGTAATGATTTCTATTTTCAAGAATCTAATATGATATCAAGATTTGATGGCCTTATTTTGATAGTTATGTTTGGTCTTTTCCTGTTTTACATATACAAACAAATGACCAAAGAAGTGGTTGCAGAATCTGTAATAAAGAAAGTAGAGTCTTCTAATTATAAAATTTGGGTCTTCATATTAATAGGTTTAACAGGTTTAATATTAGGCGGAAAATTGGTGGTAGATAATGCTATAGAAATTGCTACAAATTTAGGTGTGAGTGAAAAAATAATAGGCTTGACCATTATTGCTGCAGGAACATCCTTGCCAGAATTAATGACATCAGTTGTAGCGGCATTTAAAAAGAACAGCGACATTGCTATTGGAAACATTATAGGTTCAAACATATTCAACATCTTTTTTATACTCTCAATAAGTGCTTTTTTAAGACCAATTCAATACTCTAAAGCTTTTAATACCGATATATATGTGTTAATTGGGGGTACATTTTTTTTATTTATTGCCATGTTTATTGGAAAAAAGAAA
>JBBKXS010000126.1:0-16998 GCA_037969605.1 Flavobacteriaceae bacterium | reverse complement strand
GTCAATACATATAAAATATATGCTTTATGAATGATAACTCATACATAAATTGGGTGTCGATGAACGATATGGCCTTAAGTGAGGTTATAGGCAAATTCATTCAACACCATCGTTTAAATCAAAACAAATCGCAAGATGAACTTTCCAAAGCCGCGGGTATCAGTCGGTCCACTTTAAGTTTGTTGGAACGCGGGGAGAAAGTTACGCTCAATACCCTAATTCAGGTATTAAGGGTACTGGACTTATTGTACATCATGGATGTTTTTAAAATTAATGAAGAAATAAGTCCTTTGGAGTATGCAAAGCTGAAAAAGAACAAACGGAAAAAGGCATCAGGAAAATCTTCCGACAAAACCAAAACTGACAATTTAGGATGGTAGATGTTGCTGAAATTAAAATCTGGGGCACATTGGTTGGCGCAGTGCGCTGGGACCAAGCCCAACAATTGGCCAGTTTTGAATATGACCCTAAATTTATTACCAACGGTTGGGACATTTCCCCAATAAAAATACCCTTAAGCAATGGCAGTCGAATTTATCGTTTCCCTGAACTTAAAAAAGGAAAGAACGATGCCGTGGATACCTTTAAAGGATTACCCGGATTATTGGCAGATGCTTTGCCCGATCACTATGGTAATCAACTTATCAATGTCTGGTTATCACAACAGGGCCGTCCCGCAGATAGTATGAATCCGGTAGAGCAACTGTGTTTTATAGGCTCTAGAGGGATGGGAGCCTTGGAATTTGAACCAGCACAACTAAAAGCCACAAAACAAGCTTTTAATATTGAAATGGAAAGCTTGGTAGAAGTCGCCCAAAAAATGTTATCCAACAGAGAGGCCTTTCAGACCAATTTAAGCAAAGAGGAGGAAAAGGCATTGACCGAAATTTTAAAAGTGGGAACCTCTGCCGGGGGTGCAAGGCCCAAAGCAGTCATTGCCTACAACCCTAAAACTGGTGATGTAAAATCTGGCCAAAGCAATGTCCCAAAAGGTTTTGAGCATTGGTTGATAAAATTGGATGGTGTTAGTGGTGTACAATTCGGCGAAAGCCAAGGTTGGGGACGTGTGGAATATGCCTACCATTTGATGGCAAAAGCATGCGACATTAACATGACCACTTGTCACCTACTTGAGGAACATGGAAGGGCCCATTTTATGACCAAACGTTTTGATCGAGAGGACAACAATACCAGGCACCATATACAAACCTTGTGTGGAATTCAACATTTTGATTACAACAATCTCTACGGGCATAGTTACGAACAGGTGTTTCAAACTATGCGCCTGCTAAGGTTGACCTATCCCGAAGCTGAACAAATGTTCCGAAGAATGGTATTCAATGTGTTGGGAACAAACTGTGATGATCATACCAAGAATTTTTCGTTCCGTTTAAAGCAAAACAGTAATTGGGAACTGGCAGATGCTTATGACGTTTGTTATTCATACGACCCCACAAATGTTTGGGTCAATCAACAAACCTTGAGTGTCAACGGAAAACATAGAGACATTACCAAAAACGATTTAATGACCATTGCCAAAGCCAATTCGATAAAGAAGGGTGAAAAAATTATTGATGACATCAATACCGTGGTAAGCCATTGGAATGATTTCGCTTCCCAAGTAAAAGTCAAAGAGGAATTGAGGCTTAGCATTCAAAACAATCTTCATATATTGAAAAAAAATTGATCCTGTTCAGCTTAATAGGCAAGACAAATAAGATCGAGATTATAATTTCAGTTTTAAATTTTATAAATTATGAAACTATCAACTCAAATCGCCAAGCAGTTTCGGGAAGTCTTGCTAGATGGCACTTGGGTGGCCACCAATTTCAAGGTCCAATTATCGGATGTAAGTTGGGAACAGGCAACAACCAAAGTGGCCTCCTTAAACACAATTGCAGCCTTGACCTTTCATATCGATTATTATATTGCTGGCTTGATACAGGTTTATGAAGGCGGCACTCTTGACATTAAAGATAAATATAGCTACAATGCCCCTTCAATTACTTCTCAAAACGAATGGGACCAACGTTTACAAAAACTATGGAGTAATGCCGAAACTTTTGCCAATTTGGTGGAACAAATGCCGGATAATGTGCTAATGCAGCCCTTTGTGGAAGAAAAATATGGGAACAACTATATCAATATTCAAGCGATGATAGAGCATTGCTATTACCATTTGGGACAAATCGTATTGATTAAAAAACTATTAAAGCCCTAATTCAATATTTTATAAAGCATTTCCTTTAGTAAATCTCCTTGCGGTATGGCATTGGCACCAACACCTTTGCTTTTCACATCAAATTCTCGCAACGTAGAAACCACAGCACTCACCTTTTTCATCGGGTAATTATGAGCCGCTTCAATATATTCATTCACAAAATAAGGGTTGATCTTTAAGGAAGATGCCACGTTTCTTGGCGATTTGTCATGCAGTCCATGAAAATGCAGCAATTGTGCAAAGAAACTGAACAATAAGGATACCGTAACCACCATGGGATTGTCCCTTGGGTTTTCGGCAAAATAGTTTGCAATTTGATGTGCCTTAAATACATTGCGTTCACCAACGGCTTTACGAAGTTCAAAATTGTTGTAATCTTTACTGATACCTATGTTGATTTCAATATGTTCGGGTGTAATTTGGGTGCCTTCTGGCAAAATGATCTTCAGTTTATCCAGTTCGTTGGAAATCTTGCTTAAATCGTTCCCCAAAAACTCCACCAGCATTTGTGCGGCTTTGGGAACAATGGTATAATTTTGTGAAGCAAGTGTGCGTCTAATCCAATCGGCTACCTGATTTTCGTAAAGTCTTTTACTCTCATATACAACGCCCACTTTTTGTAGGGTTTTATAAAGTGCTTTTCGTTTATCAATGGTCTTGTATTTGTAATTAATCACAAGAATAGTTGAAGGTTGTGGCTGTTTGGCATAATCTACCAATTTTTCAATCGTTCGGGACAAATCCTGAGCCTCCTTTACAATAACCACCTGATGTTCTGCCATCATGGGATAACGCTTGGCATTACCCACAATTTCATCAATGGTCACATCACGACCATAAAGGACCATTTGGTTAAAGCCTTTTTCATCATCAGACAGTACTTTGCTTTCGATAAAATCGGAAATCCTATCAATATAATAGGGTTCTTCTCCCATTAAAAAATAAATGGGCTTTAACTTTCCGTTTTTAATATCGGCAACCAGTTGTTTGACGTCGTCCAAAATCTTAGTTTAATTCAAGTTGATTGTTAGTTCGAGTTGAGTCCCGAAAGCAATCGGGACGAAATATCGAGAACTTATCGATACAATTTTTTACAAAAATCACTCGAAGTGACATTATAATTCTAAATTTGTGTAGTGCAAAAATTAAATTTTCCTACATATTCATTTCGCTTCAAAAATAGCGAAAATAAACGGCTTATATTTGATAGGATCCGCAAAAAGTTTGTGGTTTTGCAACCAGAGGAATGGGTGCGCCAACATTGTGTACAATATTTGATTCAGATGAAGAAGTATCCTATATCGCTGATCAATGTAGAAAAGGAATTGAGAATTAACACCTTGCTAAAGCGCTACGATATTGTGGTGTTTAACCCAGATGGAAGTATTCACTTGATTGTGGAATGTAAGGCCTCTAAAATAGATATTAAGCAAGATACTTTCGATCAGATTGCGCGTTATAATTTAAAGCTTAATGCTACCTATTTGATGGTTACCAACGGAATTAATCATTATTATTGCCAAATGGATTTTCAGAACGAACGTTATGAGTTTTTAAGAGATATTCCAGATTACACTATATGAAATTAGCCATAGTCATACTCAACTGGAACGGAAAGGCATTGTTACAAAAGTTCTTGCCATCGGTAATCGAATACTCTCCAGAAGCCAATATATATGTGGCCGATAATGCCTCAACGGATGATTCAGTGAGTTTTGTAAAAACCAACTTTTCATCAGTAAGTATTATTCAGAACAACGAAAACGGGGGATATGCCAAAGGGTACAACGACGCTTTAAAGCAAATTGACGCCGATGTATTTTGCTTGTTGAACAGTGATGTTGAAGTTACAGAGCATTGGTTACTTCCAATTCGCTCTGAATTTCAGAACAATCTTGAAACGGCAATAATTCAACCTAAAATTTTAGATTATAAAAACAAAACCTATTTTGAATATGCCGGAGCAGCCGGGGGATTTATTGATAAATTGGGTTATCCATATTGTAGAGGTCGCATTTTCAATACCATTGAAGAAGATAAAGGTCAATACAACGATAATACGGAAATCTTTTGGGCATCAGGAGCTTGTTTTTTTATCAGGAAAAATGTCTTTGAAACCCTTAATGGTTTTGACGAATCGTTTTTCGCGCATATGGAAGAAATTGATTTGTGTTGGCGTGCGTTCAATCAAGGGTTCAAAACCAAATATGTCGGTGCATCAACAGTTTACCATGTTGGTGGAGCCACCTTACAGTCCAATAACCCCAAAAAAACATACCTCAACTTTAGAAATAGCTTGTTCACTCTCGTAAAAAATGCCGAAGGGAATTTGTTTGTGCTACTACTTACAAGGCTTGTTTTGGATGGCATTGCAGGACTTAAATTTTTATTGGAATTAAAAGGCCAACATACCCTAGCCATTTTAAAGGCACACATTAGTTTTTATGGGCAGTTGACCCGATTATTAGATCATAGAAAATCTTCAGTCAAAAGGGAAAACTATTATGTAAAATATTCAATTGTAGCCACTTACTATCTAAAAAATTGCAAAATCTTCAAATGTTTATAAAAACTGTTAAAATTTATGTTAATATCCTAACACGGTCTTGTTTTTTACATAATTTTGCACATAATTTTAACAACTATTTAATCACAAAACGTATTATGAAAAAACTAATATTATTAAGTATTGCGACAATGTTTTTATTTGGGTCGTGTGTTTCCAAAAAAGAATATGCAGCACTTGAGGCAAAACAAAAAGAAACACAAGACCTATTAAATACTGCAACTGTAAAGTTGAACAGTTGTTTGTCAGACAAAGCTGCTGCTACGGCTAGATCACAAGCTTTGGAAGAACAAATTGCCGATTTACGTAAAAACAATGACAATTTACAAGTATTATCTTCAAAAGGTGCTTCAAATATTGAAAAAACACTAGAAAGCATTAAAGAAAAAGATCTTAAAATAACCCGTTTACAGGATGCATTGACCAAAAAAGACAGTATAACATTGGCTGTTGTAACCAGTTTGAAAAAAGCAGTTGGCATTGACGACCCAGACATTGAAATCAATGTTGAAAAAGGTGTGGTATTTATTTCCATTTCAGATAAAATGTTATTTAAAAGCGGTAGTTACATTGTAACGGACAGAGCTAAAGATGTTTTGGGTAAAGTTGCTAAAGTTGTAAACAGCAAACCAAATTTTGAATGTATGGTTGAAGGACATACTGATAATGTACCTTTCCAAAATGGTGTATTATTAGATAACTGGGATTTAAGTGTAAAACGTTCAACTTCAGTTATTAGAGTATTACAAAGTTTAGGTGTAAATCCTGGACAATTAATTGCCGCGGGACGTGCAGACTATGTGCCTTTAGTTGATAATGACACAGCTGAAAACAGAGCAAAAAACAGACGTACTCGTATTGTTGTTTTACCAAAAATTGATCAGTTTTATGATATGGTTGAAAAAGAAATGAAAAATCTTTCTACTGGTTCTAACTAATTTGAACTTGAATAAAATTAAAAAGCCCAATCTTTCGATTGGGCTTTTTTGTTACTTGTTTTCAGCAAAAAATAGTGCATTGTTATCTAGGTCTTTAAAATGTGCTAATCTTATATAACCAACGTTTTCAATTTCAATTGCTAACCCTTTCGATTTAAGTTGCTTAATGAGCAAATCGAATTCTTTGACCCCAAACCCAATGGATATATTATTACCTACAATGGTCTTATCGCTTTTTGGGTGCAATCCAATCAATAAATCTGGGGCCTGTATTTCGGCATAATGATTACCGTAATGGTTCAGTAATTTCAATCCCAATTTATTAATATAGAAATCTATGGATTCATTCATATCAGAAACCATCACATTGACTCTGCTACTGTTAATTTTGGTCATTGCAATATAATTTTTATGATTATTAAAGATATTAAAATATTTCCAAACTCCCCTTACCTTCCCTCACAATAATAGGTTCATCCTCAGATAGATCGATAATGGTGGAGGGTTCATTATCTCCATAACCTCCATCAATCACCAAATCTACAAGGTAATCCCACTTTTCGTAAATCAGTTCAGGGTCTGTGGTATATTCCAAAACCACATCTTCATCATATATAGAGGTTGAAATAATGGGGTTTCCCAATTGTTTTACAATTTCCAAAGGAATGTTATTTCTGGGAATCCGTATACCTACGGTTTTTTTCTTTTTAAAGGCACTCGGTAGTGATTTGGCACCAGGGAGAATAAAAGTATACGGTCCAGGAAGTGCCCGTTTTAAAATTTTAAAGGTGGTTGTGTCAATCTGCTTCACATAATCGCTTAAATTACTTAAATCGTAACACACAAATGAAAAATTGGCCTGTTCAAGTTTTACATTTTTAATTCTAGCAACGCGTTCCAACGCCTTATTATTATTGATATCGCAGCCCAAGGCATAAACGGTATCGGTTGGATAAATAATCAACCCTCCATTTCTTAGAACATCAATAACTTTCTTGATTTCTTTCTCATTTGGATTCTCTTCATATATTCTAATAAATTCGGCCATAATAACAATCCAGCATTTACGTTTACAAAGTAAATATTATTTTTTATGAAACGCCTGAAATTTCTATTCTTAAATTTAATAGTTGTTTTATTCTTCTATAACTGTTCTAAAGAGAACTCAGAAATTGGAGGTACAAATGAAGTACTTGATGCTTTAAAATATTATGAAGAATTAAATATTAGTTATGGAAACGATGCAAATCAAACATTTGATTTGTATTTACCTGCCAACAGAACAACTAATACCAAAACAATGATTTTAATACATGGTGGTGGTTGGACTTCAGGTGATAAAAGCGACATGAATGTTATAAAAGATTTAATTCGATTAGACCTTCCAAATCTTGCAATAGCAAATATTAATTATAGATTAGCTAATCAAAGTGAAAAACCTTACCCAATGCAAATTGAAGATATTACTTCAATCATTAATTTTTTAAAAGAAAACAAAGAGAAATTCACTATTTCTGAGAAAATTGGTTTTATTGGAACAAGCGCAGGTGCACATTTATCACTTTTATGGAGTTATGCTTTTGATGACAACAAAAAGGTTAATATGGTATGTAGTATTGTTGGTCCAACTAATTTTACTGATCCAGCATATTTAAACAATACAGATCCAACATTGCAAGATATGTTGAATTTGTTTGGAATTAATCCAGAAATCTCTTTTTTAGAAGAAGTAAGTCCATATCATCAAGCAACTGGAACTGCTCCTCCAACAATTTTGTTTTATGGTGGACAAGACCCTTTAATCCCTTTAACTCAAGGAACATATTTAAGAGATAAGTTAGAAAACCTAGGAGTAACTCATGAGTTTACATTATATCCCAATGCTGGACATGGATGGGCTGGAATTGAACTTTTAGACACATGGTCAAAACTTAAAGCTTTTATACAATCACATATTTAATTATCCTATAACATCCAGTTTAGCAAAACGCAACAGCAATTTTTTAACACCTCCATGCTCAAAATTGATTTCGGCCTTGACATCGGTACCAACACCTTCAATTTTAAGGACTTCCCCTTTTCCGAAGCGCATATGCTCAACAATATTTCCTACAACCAATTTACCATCAAATAAATTCACATGTCCATTACTTGCCTTATTTAAAGGCTTTAATTTTGCAGGTGGTACAAATTTAGGTGGTTGTACAGTTTTCTTTTGTACAGGCCTTTTAAACCGAATCGTACTTGGTTCAATATCTCCAAAAATATCTGCCGACAGCATCGGGTTTTGTCTTCGCTCATCCATTGGAGTAATAATGTCAAGATAGGCATCGTCTATTTCTTCAATAAAGCGACTGGGTTCGGCATCAATCAATTTTCCCCAGCGGTAACGCGATAAGGCATAGGTTAAATAGGCTTGCTTTTCAGCCCTTGTTAAGGCTACATAAAACAAACGTCGTTCCTCCTCCAATTCGCCTCGCGTGTTCATACTCATGGCACTTGGGAATAAATCCTCTTCCAATCCCACAATATACACATACGGAAACTCCAAACCTTTTGCCAAATGAATCGTCATTAATGCAACTCTATCATCTTCTCCTTTATCATTGTCCAAATCGGTTGCCAAAGCTACATCCTCCAAAAATTCTGCAAGTGACCCAGTAGTGTCGGCTAATTCGCGTTGACCTTCAACAAAATCCTTCATACCATTCAAAAGTTCCTCAACATTTTCCATTCTGGCAATATCCTCAGGTGTTCCACTGGAATTGAACTCTTTAATGATTCCGGTAACCTTGGTAACATGCTCAGCAAGTTCAAATGCATTGGCGGTTTGGTTCATGACCTGAAAACTCTCGATCATGGTCACAAAATCCTGAAGCTTGGTTTTGGTGCCGGCATTCACGTTGACTTCAGTTTTGTCAATATGCTTCATCACTTCAAATATGGAACGGTTGTACCCATTAGCAGCTACAATAAGTTTATCCATGGTGGTTTGCCCAATACCACGTGTTGGAAAATTAATGATGCGTTTTAAGGCTTCTTCATCGGCTGGATTAATGATCAATCGCAAATAGGAAAGCACATCCTTGATTTCTCTACGCTGGTAGAAAGACAATCCACCGTAAATTCTATACGGAATATTGCGTTTTCTTAAAGCATCTTCAATAGCCCTTGACTGTGCATTGGTACGGTACAAAACAGCAAAATCTTCGTTTTTTAATTGATCTTGCATTTTATTTTCAAAAATGGAACTGGCCACAAAACGCCCTTCATCTCCATCGGTGAGCGATCTGTTGACCTTTATTTTGGCACCTTCGTCATTGGCAGTCCAAATTACCTTTTCAATTTTCGTTTGGTTTTTATCAATAATGGAATTAGCCGCACTAACAATGTTTTTAGTGGAACGATAATTCTGTTCCAACCTGAATAGTTTCACATCGTCATAATCCCGTTGAAAATTGAGAATGTTGTTGATGTTGGCACCTCTAAAAGCATAAATGCTTTGGGCATCATCCCCTACCACGCAAATGTTTTGAAAACGGTCAGATAAAGCCCTTACAATCAAATACTGGCTATGGTTGGTATCCTGATACTCATCCACCAAAATATAACGAAATCGGTCTTGATATTTGGCCAACACATCTGGAAATCGAGTCAACAATTCATTGGTTTTAAGCAGTAAATCATCAAAATCCATGGCACCTGCTTTAAAGCATCGGTCTACATAATTTTTATAAATCTCACCAAGTTTGGGTCGCCTCGCAGCAGTATCAGCCTCGATCAATTCAGGATTCTGAAAATAGGCTTTTACGGTAATTAAGTTGTTTTTATAAGATGAAATTCTCGAATAAATCTGTTTATGTTTATAAATCTCTTTATCCAATTTCATTTCTTTAATGATGGATGAAATCAAGCTCTGCGAATCCTGAGTATCATAAATTGTAAAATTGCTTGGATATCCCAAACGGTCGGCTTCAAAACGTAAAATCCTCGCAAATACCGAATGAAAGGTGCCCATCCAAAGATTTTTAGCCTCACTCTCCCCAACTATAGATGCAATCCTCTTTTTCATCTCTCGAGCTGCTTTATTGGTAAAGGTCAACGCCAAAATATTGAAAGGGTCCACTCCTTGACTCATTAAATAAGCTATCCTGTAGGTAAGCACTCGAGTTTTTCCAGAGCCAGCACCTGCAATCACAATCATAGGCCCTTCTTTTTGTAGGGTTGGTGCCAATTGCGCATCGTTTAACTGACTTAAATATTTTTCCAAAATTTCTATTTCTTTTAAAGCGTGAATTTAACCAAAGCTCCCTTTTTAACTAAAGGTTTTTATAAATAATTATAAACAATATAGACTTATTGGATGCTTTACCAAATTTTAAATATCTTTAAGCCTCTAAAAAAAAATTATGAAAAGTAATGTCATTTTAATCAGTCTTTTTGTTTTAGGTCAATCATTTATGTTTTCACAACAAGCAACAAAAATTCAAGGCCCTGTAATTGAAGATTATGGCGACACTTATGTGGTCAATAATCCAGATATTGAAACTGAAATTGATACAGAGATGAAGGTCATATTTGATGTTGATAAATCATCTGACAATAAAAGTGAGGTCAATAAATACATTGAAGTTGCCGCACGTTTTTTAAACATGCATGTCAACGCAGGGATGAAACCTGAGCAACTCAAGGCAGCTATGACCATTCATGCTGCTGCTGCTCAAGATGTACTTACTAATGAAGCCTATAAAGCTAAATTTGGTGTAGACAATCCTAATTTAAAACTCATCAACGCCTTAAGTAAAGCCGGTGTCGATGTGATTGTTTGTGGTCAATCTGCCGCAAAAAATAATATGTCAAGTGAAGATATTAATCCAAACGTAAAAATTGCCCTTTCGGCAACTACAGCTCTAATTCAGTATCAAAATAAAGGATACCAATTTGTTAAATATTAAAACCATTATGAAAAAGTCAATTCTGTTTATTATTCTATTATCAAATTTTATAGCATTTTCCCAATCAGAGATTGAAAAGGATATAACATCCATCGAATCCAAAGTTATTGAATGGCGTAGAGATTTTCATCAACACCCAGAACTTTCCAATCGAGAATTTAAGACCGCTGAAAAAATTGCTGCACATCTTAAATCTCTTGGTATTGAAGTGCAAACAGGTGTTGCCAAAACAGGTGTTGTAGGACTTTTGAAAGGAGACAATCCCGGAAAAGTAGTAGCGCTCCGAGCCGATATGGATGCTTTACCGGTAACCGAACGCAATGATTTACCATTTAAATCAGAAGTGATTACTACGTTTTTAGATACCACAACTGGTGTGATGCATGCCTGTGGCCATGATACTCATATCGCTATTTTAATGGCAGTGGCTGAAATACTTTCAAAACATAAGGACCAAATACATGGCACCGTGAAGTTTATTTTTCAACCTGCTGAAGAAGGTCCACCACCAGGTGAAGAAGGTGGTGCGAGGTTAATGGTTAAAGAAGGTGTTTTGGATAATCCAAAAGTCGATGCTATTTTTGGGTTACATATCAATTCAGCAACTCCGGTAGGCACCATCAAATATAAAACGGGAGGTATTTTAGCTGCGGTGGAGCGCTTCGTCATCACAGTAAAAGGAAAGCAAACCCATGGTTCCCAACCTTGGTCTGGAGTAGATCCTATTCTAATCTCAGCAAAAATCATTGACGGATTGCAGACCATCATCAGTAGAGAATCCAATCTGTTGATAGAACCTGCTGTAATTACCGTGGGAAAAATCACTAGTGGTACTCGTTTTAATATTATTCCTGAAAGCGCAGAACTTATTGGGACCGTAAGAACATTGGATTCTGACATGAGAACCCATATCATCAAACGAATGACTGAAATGTCTGAAACTATTGCAAAAGCTTTTGGTGGAACGGCTACCATTGAGTTTCAAAATACCGCCGCGGTTACCTACAATGACCCAAGTCTTGTTGAAGAGATGTTACCCACCTTAAAAGCACAAGCTGGTGAAGAACATGTAGTCATCATGAAAGCATCAACTGGTGGAGAAGACTTTTCATTTTTTCAAGAAGTTGTTCCCGGGTTTTATTTCTTCTTGGGAGGGATGACTCCAGGAAATACAGAGGCATTTCCACACCATACACCCGACTTTCAAATTGATGAAAGCGGGATGTTGCTCGGAGTAAAAGCACTGACCAATATGGCCATTGATTACTTGAATAATTAACAGCTTAATATATTTAAGACTTGGTAAAATGATTCAAATTCAATAAAAATATATACTTTAGTCAAGCACTAAATCATTTAAATTATGAATTCGGAACGAGTTATTGACCTCATTTTATATGCTATTCCTGCTTTGATAACAGGAATCATAGCTTACTATTTTTTCAGGGAGCACACCAGAAATGAAGATGGTCGTAGGCGCTTTTTATTGCATAGGGATATGCAAGTGAACGCCATGCCACTACGCCTCCAAGCCTATGAACGTATGGCCCTGTTTTTGGAGCGTATCAACCCTAATAAATTATTGGTACGTATGGTTCCAAAGTCTTCAAATAAAGAAGATTATGAGGCTTTATTGATAGCGACCATTGAACAAGAATATGAACACAATTTATCCCAACAAATTTATTTAAGCGATGAATGTTGGGGCATAATTAATGCTGCTAAAAACGCCACTATACAACTCATTAGAAAAGGCGGTTTAATCGGGAAAACAACCACTGCCAATAAACTGAGAGAAGTTATATTGACGGAAATGATGGAACGAAGAGCACCAAGTGATGCGGCTCTTTCTTATATTAAGCAAGAGGTGAGCGAGATGTGGTAGGTTGTTCATAGTTGGATCAAGATTGTTTTTCTACCAAAGGGCTTACATTCTCATTTTTATGTTTTGCAAAATCAAAACCACTTTGCCACCATTTGGTCATCTTTTCCTTTTCAAAAATCAATGAGTTAGTAGTCAATACGGTAGGTGTATAATAAAAATTGATTATTGCATTTTGGTGTGAGGCCGCGAATTTTCCAATTTTTATGTTCTGGGTTTCTATCCTATCCAACATGAACTCAAACATATTGGTCAATAAAGAAAATACATTTGATGATGGCATTCTATTGAGTTGAGTGACTTCGGTCTGCAATATGATCGCATCCACCTCGGTTGCCCCACGTTTAACGGCTTCTTCAATAGGTACCATGGAACCTAAACCACCATCGGCGTATTCGCAACCCCCTTTTTTGACCAACGACATGAATGGAGTGTAATTACACGAGATCCAAATCCAATCGCAGAATTCTTCATAGTCAAAATCCTTGATCGATTTGTATTCTACTTCATTGAGGGATAAATTGGAAACGGTCACTACGATATCCAAACCACTTTTCTTTAAGGTATTGAATTCTCTAATGGTTATTGAATTTTTAATTAATGTCCTTAAATTAAGACTCTGCCCGAAGGTTTTACTTCCACTCAATATGTTTCTCAGCACATTAAAATGATGGATTTTTATATTTTCAACGCCTCTTTTTCTTTTAATTAAAAAAGGACAACTATTAAAAATAGAGTCTTGGTTCACATTGGTATAAACCTCCTTAATTTTATTGACCTTTTTCAAAGCCAAATGTGACACCAAAAGACTTCCTGTAGAGGTACCGATAAAGATATCATATTCTTGTTGGTTATTTTCAATAAGATACTGTGCAACACCACCTGCAAAAGCACCTTTACTCCCTCCACCCGATATGACCAATGCTCTCATAATAACTTTTAGCTAAATGTATAACTAAAATAACAAATTTAAATCATGTAGTAGATTTGTAAAGTATCTGATTTGCCCTGCTGAACAACTTGAAGCATCTCTCTCACAATAGATGGCTCACATCACTGCCATCATTCAAAATGATAAACTTGCTTTGAACATCGTTGCTGGACAGAGCGTAAGAAAATTGTTTATTATCATGTTATTGCTACGTCGCAAGCTCATCGCAATGACCAACGCCTTGAAAAGATATACGCCCATTTAAAAAAAGCCTTCCCGATTAGGAGAGGCTTCTTGATAGATGTTATCACTAAAGACAGAACTTTATATCATAAAAAAGTTTATTCTTTAACTATTTTAATTGTTCCTGCAGAATCTGCTGCATTAAGTTTTAAAAAGTATATGGCAGACTGTAAGGTCTCTATATTAATTTCCCTAAAGTCGCCTTTAACTTCCATAACACGTTGCCCGGTCATGGAATAGATTTCTACAGTTTTCAATTTGCTCACATCACCACCAAGGAATAATATTCCTTTTGTTGGATTTGGGTAAACAGTTACATGATATAATCCGAAATTGGCATCGTGAATTCCTAATAAGGAAAAATCGAAACTCCCCATACCTGAAGCTATACCAAAAAAATAGTTTTGTGTTGTTGTGGCATCAATGTTTGAATTATAAAAACTATCAAGAGCACCACCTGCCCCTGTTGCAATTGCCTCTGCATTTGATAAAAATCTTAAAAGACCAGATATTGGTGTATTGGTGACATCAAAGCTTACAAGGTCAATTTGCTGCCCATTGGTATGTGCAAGTAGGGTTGCTCCTGGTGGCAGGTTGAATAAAAAGCCATCTTCAGTCCCATCGCCTCCCAATCCGGAAAGCGTGGCAGCATCAAATTGGGTGACATCCCAGTTACGGCCACCAAACAACCCAGACTGGTTTGTAATATCTGCACTTCCTGCCGGCATCATCAGGGTAAAGCCCACATCGGAGATATTGGTATTACCCGCAGAATTGAAATTTGGTATCGCTACAATTTTAAAGTTGTAACCAGAGACCTGCACAATGCCAAATTCATAGCCTTGTGAAAAAGTAAGTAAAGCACATATGCTTAATACGAAAGTGATGTAATATTTTTTCATTTTTTTTTGGTTTTAATTGTTTAATTTTTTGGTGGAACTGTTTCGTTTATTGTATAGGTTATAAAATGTAAAACATTTGAAGGGTGAGCCAAGACATTGTCTTTTATGATGTTACTGTCGTTATTTGATCCCGAAAATTTTCCTATTCCGTTCATGTCCACATCCACATTCAGATATCCCGTCGAGCCAAAGGTTATAAATTTTAAAACATTGGCAGGATCTGCAAGAATATGGTCCTTAATAATATTGCTACCGTTATTGGCGCCTGAGAATCTAATTTTGTTGCTGCCATCGGTATCTCCAGCCCAAAGTGCCCAATTACCAGAGCCCATGTTAACTCGTGCGTTACTACCATAAGTAGCAACCCCATTGCTTTTAAGATTTACTGCCGTTGCCGAGGCCTCTGTTAATCCAAATGTCGCTGATGTCATGGCACCTGTATGATTCCTGTGGTTTACGACCACATAGTAACTTGTTGGAGATGCTGTCATTATTAAGGTTGAAGTACCATCTAACCCAACAATGTCCCCATCGCGCTGAACAAGTGCCGACTTTTTGTTGATGAGATTAGCATTATTGTTGGCTGCTCTTATCTCAACCCAAACCCAATCAACAATGGCATTGTTTCCTGTCACATTAAAAACTGAAGTATTAACCGTTGCACCATCGCCATAAGGACTAACCATTGGCAAACGACCCAATGCCCTCAAATTATCGTTCATAAGTCCAGGAGTGCTAGGATTTAAAAATGGCCCCTGTAAAAATACTTTGGCATCTATCTTTACTTCAAATGCTTTGCTTATAAACCCTTCTGACAACTTAATATTTCCAACGGTTGTTTCTTTTACGTTCACTTCCCCAATGGTAGCAATCATCTGTATGTTGCCATTACCAGCTACTGAACCACCAGAGTCGATACTGCTTTTGTAAATACTTTGGGCCCCTGAAATGGTTGCAAAACAAAGGGCCGAAATTAAAAATGATATTTTCATTGTTGTGAGGTTTTAAGTAATTGTTCTACCAGTTTTAATCTTGAATCAAGCGACTTTTGCTCTTCTTTTGTACCTCCTAATTCTGCTTTCAAAGCATTTAACTCGCTGTGTTGCGCCTCAATTATTACCTGCTGCTCTTGTATGGCTTTAGTAAGCAAAGCGATAAAATCGTTATAACGCAAACTCATAAAGCCTTTATCGTCTTTGGATAAAAAGCCTTGGTCGTCGTAACCAATTTTAGTTAATAAGGCCTCTACATCTTGGGCAATAAAGCCCATTTCTCGTGTTTTGGTATCGTTGTTTTTACGTATATAATCTACTGGTTTAAGTTGCTTTAAAACGTCGAGACCATAAGGGAGTTCTCTTATCTGCTCTTTCCACGCTTTATCGGAGGTTACGGTCCAAGCAACTTGTACTCCGGCATAAGTCACAGTAGTGTTACCAATACGTACTTGATTGTTTGCGGCTCCATTGGGTACTTGAGCATCAAAACCAATGGCGGTGTTACCAGATCCTGTGGTGTTATTGTAAAGCGCTTGATATCCATTTGCGGTATTGAAAGCTCCTGAGGTGTTTTGGTAAAGTGCATCGACTCCGCTTGCGGTGTTTTGGTAGCCTGTGGTGTTACTATACATTGCATAAACCCCATTTGCGGTGTTATTATATCCTGTAGTGTTAGAGAACAAAGTCTCTATACCATTTGCGGTATTATTAGATCCTGTAGTGTTACTATACATTGCATAAACCCCATTTGCGGTGTTATTATATCCTGTAGTGTTTAGTAAAAGTGCGTTGGCTCCAACCGCTGTATTGCCTACCGCAGTCGTGTTTGAGTAAAGCGCATTGGCACCAAAAGCCGTATTGTTATCTGCGGTATTCCAAAAAAGGGCTTGATAACCATTGGCTGAATTATAGTTTCCAGTGTTTTTATAAAGTGCCTGATAACCGTTTGCGGTGTTATAGCTTCCTGCCATATTAAGCGCAAGGGCTTGAAATCCAGTTGCTGTATTCCCAAGGCCATTGACATTGGTTGACAGCGCTTCCATACCGATGGCAGTATTGGAAGATCCTTGTAGGTTATTGTACATTGCGCTATAACCTATAGCAACATTATTGTTACCTCCATTGTTTATATAAAGCGCACGTGCGCCATTGGCCACGTTATTGCTACCATTATCGTTGGAGTAAAGGGCCAGGTAACCATTGGCACTGTTGTATTGACCAGATGTATTTGAGTAAAGTGCTTGGACGCCATTGGCTGTATTGTAACTTGAGGTGTTAAAATAAAGTGCCTGATAGCCATTGGCTACATTATCATGCCCACTAGCATTGGCATAAAGAGACTGGGTGCCATTGGCCGTGTTATTG
>JBBKXS010000125.1:0-3417 GCA_037969605.1 Flavobacteriaceae bacterium | reverse complement strand
ACTTGTACAGAACTTGTGTGCGTGCGCAATAACATATCGGGATTGGTTTGGATAAAAAACGTATCCTGCATGTCACGAGCAGGATGATATTCAGGAAGGTTTAAAGCTGTAAAGTTGTGCCAATCGTCTTCAATCTCTGGACCTTCACTAACATTAAAGCCAATGCGTGAAAAAATATCAATAATTCGGTTTTTAACAATAGATATCGGATGACGTGCGCCAATCTCGATAGGTTCACCTGGTCGAGATAAATCACCATATATCCCTTTAACTTCTTCTTTACCTTCAAACTCCTGCTTTAGTGCGTTCACCTTTTCTTCAGCTGTTTTTTTAAGGGCATTAATGACCTGACCAAATTCCTTTTTTTGGTCCTTGTCCACATTTTTGAATTCAGCAAAATAATCGTTCAGCAATCCTTTTTTGCCCAAATATCTTATACGAAAAGCCTCAATCTCGTCTTTGGATTGTGCCGTAAATGCTTCGGCTTCAGAAATAAGTGCTTTTATCTTATCTATCATAACGTCCTTAAAATGATGGCAAATTTAATAAATCTATTGTATAAATTCGGTTTCAAGAAAATAGTTTACGATGGCCTCTTTCATCAGCACACTTTGTTCTCCCGCTTTTAAATGAGGCAACTGTTCCAAAATTTTATAATGTGGCCAACCTTCTTCATCTACAAATTCAAATTCATAATAGCCATAAGGCAACAACAACTTACAAATGGCGATGTGCATCAAATCTAATTTATGGTCTTTTTTAAAGTTGGTGTGAATTTGTCCCAACTCCTGAACCCCTATAAGATAAATAATGGCATCCAAATCCAGTCGTTCACCACCTGCAAATTGAGCAGATAGTTTTTCCACTAGCAAATCCCAGCGTTGTTTTAATTGTTCGTCTCTTGACATATCCACTTCCTGCAAAAGCAGGAATCTTTTTAAATTTAACTCAAAAAATAATTCTCGCAAAGTTAACTTATATTTGTTTAAATCTTTTTATATGAGTGTTCTTGATATAATATTTTTGGTTTTACTGCTTTTTGGACTTATCAATGGTTTTAGGAATGGCCTTTTTGTTGAAGTAGCTTCACTTGTAGCTTTGGTTGCTGGAGTGTACGGCGCAATCCATTTTAGCAATTTCGCTGCCGATTTTTTAATGTCCAAAGTGGATTGGAATGAAAAGACTGTAAATATTACAGCCTTCGCTATTACTTTTATTGTTATTGTACTAGTAATTTCATTAGCGGGAAAAGCCTTGACCAAATTAGCTAACTTTGCAGCGTTGGGCATTTTGAACAAATTGCTTGGTGGTGTTTTTGGAATCCTAAAAATTGCTGTAATCCTAAGTGTCATCCTGATTATTTTTGACAGCATGAACAAAACTTTGCCTTTTACTGACAAAGAAGACCTTGAGGATTCTATGCTTTATAATCCTATAAAATCTTTAGTTCCTACTATTTTCCCTGTTATTTTGGAAAAGAAATGGACGGAGGATGAGGAAGAAGCTTCTGAAATGGAAATATAAAAAAGTTTTCGATAAGCTAAGACTGACATTATTTATTGTTAGTCTAAATGATAAATCTCCATAATATTCTTGAGAATAGTATCAAAGTCTATCTTTAAGTCGATGAGTTTTCCTGTATGCACATCAAAAACCCAACCGTGAACTTTTAAGCCTCTATCTCTATACGCTTTTTGTACCGCTGCCGTTTTAATAAGATTGACACACTGTTCCTCTACGTTAAGTTCCACTAATCTTTCATATTTTTTTGCTTCATCGGTAATGGCATTCAACTCAGTTTTATGAAGACGATATACATCGCGAATGTTTCTTAACCATGGGTTTAGGATACCTAAATCGGCCGATTGCATCGCTGCTTTAACACCGCCACATTCATAATGTCCACAAACCACAACATGATTAACCTTTAGATGTACCACAGCAAATTCAACAACGGACATCACATTTAAGTCGGTACCCGAGACCATGTTCGCTATATTGCGATGTACAAAGACCTCACCAGGTCCAAGACCCATTAATTCTTCAGCGGTCACACGACTGTCGGAACAGCCAATGAACAAAAGTTCGGGGTTTTGGCCTCGGCCCAAGGTTTCGAAGTAATTAGCATCCATAGCTAATTTTTCCTTAATCCATGACTCGTTATTCTGGAATACCCTTTCTAAATTCATATGATGAAATTATTAAGGTCAAATATAAAGCAAAAAAAGTTAAAGTGCTTTAATATCGTCGTTCACAATCCAACCCGTTTTACCGTCTGCAAGCTTAATTTTTTTCCAATTATATACGGTATCTAAAATTTGAACTTTGGCGCCTTCATGCAGTTTAAAGGCTTCTGTGCTACGAAGATTGGGCTCGCTTTTTATCTGTGCTTCTTTGGCAAATACAATTGCAGGTCTATCGGTCTGCACTAGATTATATTTATGATACGCTAAAAATAAGGAACCACATGCTAAAACAATTGAAGTCAAACTCCCAATAAAAGCTAGACGTTTCTTAATGGTTGAATATGAAAAATAATAGCTTAAAAACAAGATAACAAAAAGAATGATCAAACTTACAGAAATTTTGGCCCAGGCGTCAAAATTCATCAAATTAGTTAGGGTTTTTAAGACTTTTGAAAAACCAACTTCAGGAATAGTATCCACTACATCTATGGTCATATTTCGGGCAAAGGCAATATTGTTTAAAATATCTTTGTCATTAGGAGCCAATTGCAACGCTTTTTCATAATAATAAATGCTAGGAGCAATATTATTAAGTTTATAATAAGCATTCCCGAGATTAAAATACAGTTCTGAAGAATGTTTACCACTTTTTAAAACACCCTTATACTTCTCAATAGCTTCAATATAATTACCATCGTTGTATGAGGTGTTGCCCTGTGCAAACAAGGTTTCATTTTGAGCAATTGAAAAGGTACTCAACAAAAAAGTAAATATGTACAGTATTTTTTTCATTCAATGCTTGATTTAATAACTAACACAATTATTTTATCTGTTTATCAATTAACGAAATGGTTTTGGCCGCTTTGTCATAATCTTGTTGCATTTCCACTTCGGTAATTGGGGTATATCGAGCCAATTCACAATTTTCCAATAAGCGGATAAATTCACCAACCGTTGTAGACTCAACCCTGCGTTTTATTAATAGGCTTTCAGTTTTGTCCTTAGTAAAATCGCTGGTTTCAATATGTAATTTGGCCTTTAAATAATTATGAAGGGCCTTTTCTAACGCAATATAAAATGCTTCCTTATCGCCCAAACCTTTTTTAGCTTCACTCAAATACCGTTTTGCCAACTTATCTGCCTTTCTAATTTTATTCCCATAAACATCGGCATCACGTTCATCTTTTTTACGTCTTAAAACAATAACGAAAGGAATGGCCAAAAGTGGTAA
>JBBKXS010000124.1:0-2743 GCA_037969605.1 Flavobacteriaceae bacterium | reverse complement strand
AATTAAATAAGGGTTATTTGTTTTATTAAACCATTTAAAACGTTTATGGATTAAAACATCATGTACCAAAAAATATGCAATCCCATAAAGTAGAATTCCCAACCCAATAAAAAACAAATAATTTATTCCGTCCTGAAAACCAAAATAAAATAGAACAATACTTGGCACAGCGAAAATAACGAAAAACACATCGTTGCGTTCAAACGTATTTTGATACTTTGGTTGATGGTGATCCTCATGAAAATACCACATAAATTTATGCATCACAAATTTATGTGTAAGCCAAGTTACGCACTCCATCAATGAAAACGTAATTATAGTTATTCCCAAGAATATCATAGTTGATTTAATAATTGGTTGATTTTTTCCTTTTCCAATGGGTTCAATTTTTCAACGCCAAGCATATTTGTTAAAATAATCGACTTTATTTCATTTGGTAAGTTGTCTTTTTCAATGCCAAGGATTATGACTTCAAAATCTTCGTTTAAATGTTTATTATAGCCCAAAAATTCTGGAATTTGTTTTTGCATTAAAAATCGAAGATATCTAATTTCAACATTTTGCGGGTTTTCTTTAATGAGATCATCCAATGCCTTTTTTCCTAATTTAAAAAATTTCATTTTTGTATAAGGAAATTTTACATAACGTGATTTTATAAAATTCAATGAAGCTGCATACCCTCTAGATTCAAGTGACTCATCGTCTTGTAATTGATTAATATAAATGTCAGCCTGATCAACGGAATTAATCTGAAAAAAGTTCTTTCTTACATCTTCTAAAGCGGTTGTTGATATTAAAATCATAAATGTTGCACTATATAAAAGTATATTATTCACTACAATAAATTAAATTTAAATACTATGAACGATCTTGCTAACAAGGTTAATTTTAATGGATTAGATATTCTAATTCTAGAATTCATAATTTTATCGGAGGGTGTTCTTTTTAATTTTTTCAACAATCTATTGTAATATATATAGGCGGTATAAACTCCAAATTTTGCTTCAGTTGGCAACATTAGAATCCCTTTATAGGCTTCCTTAAAATCGGTTTCGATTTCAGAAATAATTTTATTCTTACATTCGACGTTTAATGATTTTAAATTAACATTAGGAAAATAACTCCGGTTTAAAACTTCATAATCGTCCTTTAAATCCCTTAAGAAATTAACCTTCTGAAAAGCAGATCCTAAACGCATTGCGGGAATTTTAAGGTTTTCATATTTTTCCTCATCACCATTCACAAAAACTTTTAAACACATTAAGCCAACAACATCAGCAGAACCGTAAATATAATTTTCAATTTCTTCAACAGTATTATACGTTGATTTATTAAGATCCTGTCTCATGCTCTTTAAAAAATCCTGAACTAAATCGTTCGTGATGTTATACTTTTTTACTGTTAGTTGAAAAGCATTTAAAATAGGATTTAAGCTTATGCCATCTTCCATTGATTTATAATAATCGCTTTCAAACTGATTAAGTAATATATCCTTTTCAAACCCATGGAATGAATCGACAATTTCATCCGCTAATCTCACAAAGGCATAAATGCTAAAAATTGCCTCTCTAATCTTTGGTGATAACATTTTAACCGCCAATGAAAACGAAGTACTGTATTTTTTAGTAACTACTTTGCTACAATTAAAAGAAGTTTGATCAAATAACTGTTTCACTTAACTTATGTTTTAAATTTTTACTATTGTGGTTTGGATTATATTTTAATATTAAATCTGATACAATTTTTCCTGAAATTATGGAAGGCGGCACACCAGGACCGGGTACTGTAAGTTGGCCTGTAAAAAATAGGTTTTTTACTTTTTTACTTCTTATTTTTGGTCTTAAAACCGCGGTTTGCCTCAATGTATTGGCTAAACCATATGCATTACCTTTATACGAATTATAATCCTTCACAAAATCGTTTATGCAATACGACTCTTTAAAAATTATAAAATCTCTTACATTTTGATTCGTGAGTTTTTCCAACCTTTCTATTATTTTTAAAAAATACACTTCGCGTATTTCAGGCGTGTCTTGAATTCCCGGAGCTATTGGAATTAAAAAAGTAGCCGCTTCATTATTGGTTGGTGCAAAACTATTATCCGTTATACTTGGAAAGCTTGCATAAAAAAGAGGGTCTTTTGGCCATTGAGGTTCGTCATATATATCAACCCCATGTTTGTCAAAATCGCTATCAAAAAATAAGGTGTGATGTGAAACGTTTTTTAACTTTTTGCTGAATCCTACAAAAAACAAAAGAGCTGATGGAGCAAACGTTTTCTTACTCCAATAATTTTCAGAGTACATTCTATATTGCTCGTCTAATAAAGTTTCAGTATGATGATAATCGGCGCCACTAATTACTATTTGTGCTTTTCTTAATTCACCGTTAACTTTAACTCCTTTAACCGTTCTGTTCTCAACAATAATTTTTTCAACATTTTGATTGGTCTTTATTTTTACTCCCAAGCTAGTCGCCAAAGTCACAAAGGCTTTGACTACTTCGTACATGCCTCCTTTTGGATGCCAAGTACCAAGCACAAAATCGGCGTAATTCATAAAATTGTAAAAACTAGGTGTATTTGAAGGTTTCGCCCCTAAAAACAAAACAGGAAATTCTAATATTTGAATTAATTTTTTGCTCTTAATGTTTTTTCGAATTTCTGAACTAATACTTTTAAAAAATTGATTGGCTTTTTTAATAGTATCGTAGGTTATAAGCTCGCTTATAGACTCACCCGGTT
>JBBKXS010000123.1:0-4193 GCA_037969605.1 Flavobacteriaceae bacterium | reverse complement strand
TTCCAACTTATTTCTAAACTATCAACGGGGAAGTACCTACTCAATTCAATTGGATTGCCTTTATCATCATATTTAAAAGTTTCTTTACCACTTTCTCCATTTGGGGCAAATTGATTTATATTAATTTCATTACCCTTATCATCGTATTTATAAATTTGTTCCAAAATTAAACTATCACCATCACCAAAATACCTTTCAACCCTTTCAATTATAAAGCCTTTGACGTTATATTTATTATAATATTCATCAGGTGCCAATATTCCTGGGCCGCCTAAGTCTCCTTTTGTTATTTCACCAAATTTATCAATTGCATGATAAGAAATTTGCCTTAATGTTTTGACTTTCCCTTTTAGATTCGCTCGTTCTAGGTCATTCTGTTGTTTGTTTTCAGATGAAAAACTTAATATTAAAACTATGAACAATAAGACAAATGCTTTCATAACAATAAATCTATCTATTAAATATAAGAAATTAATGTATTCAGTTTTAATCTGTGGAGTTCTATTTTCTTTTACGATTAATGAAAAATATGTAGTGTATTGCATTAGTGTATGCTATCACTAATGCTAAATTAAAGTAGATTGTACTTAAGGATTATTTTTAGGTGCAGTAAAATGGAATTAAAAAAAATTGATTAATTAAACTGAAAAAAGCTGATTATTCAAGTTTTGGAGCATACATGTCAAGACTATAAACGTACTTAAAACTCCTTATCTCTGTTATCGCGTTATGTTGGGTATCATAAACAATCTCAACAAAGAACTTATCTATTGCATAACAGATGATGCGAATATCTTTAGTGATGTAGTTGTCTAAAAAAGGAATGAATTATAACCGATGTTTACCTTTCGTTATTTAATACACAATTAATAATTTTCAGTCTTAACCAAATTACCATTCCTATCATAGTATTTCCATTCTCCAATTTGCTTTGCATCCTTATAATTTCCTTTACCCTTTAATTGTCCATTATCATAGTATTCTTCACATTCACCATCTAAGTTACCATCTTTATAATTTCCTTTAATTCTTATTTGTCCATTATCATAGTATTTCTCAAAAGGCCCATTACTTCTTTCTTTGGATGAATTAAGCTGACTGGAAATATCATTACTATCTAACATATCATTATACGCTTTTGATGTGTATTCCTTTTGTCTAGAAATGTAACTTTCAGTTTTATTAAGACTATTATAATCCTCAATGGGAAGATTAATATTATTACCTAAAACATGCATAGGGATTGACAACAACGCTCCCAAACCTGATTCTTTTGGTATTTCAACTTTATCCTTAAAATAAATCCAACCTAAATTGTCTGGTTTGCCTTTTGACACAAAAATATATTTCTTCGCTACATTTTTTTTATTGTATCGTATAACTCTTCCCGTAACTAATGAAGTATCTGCTTTAACATAAATTAAGTCTTTTATCTCAATGATATCTTTAAAATTAATGTCGCCTTGGTATTCCTTAACTTCTTTTTGACCATTACAAAAAAGAGGCAGTATCATAATTAATAATAAAAGAGATAATTTTTTCATGACAAATAGTTTTTATATGCTATTAAATTTAACCCTTATCAACCATATAATAATCCTTACTTATTGTTTGCCCTTTGCAAACAAAAGAAAGCACCAGTACGAACAAGACTAATGTTGTTTTCAGGATTTCTAATTTTTATGTTAAACAATAAATTTATCTCTGTATCGATAGATTATTTGTAAATATTAAGTCAAAGATATGGTGGCTATTATGTTACACTATCCGAGATTATAGCTTATAGAT
Organism: Flavobacteriaceae bacterium; assembly: GCA_037969605.1. Lineage (GTDB taxonomy): Bacteria > Bacteroidota > Bacteroidia > Flavobacteriales > Flavobacteriaceae > Geojedonia. The sequence goes on along the minus strand of JBBKXS010000123.1, from coordinate 2,405 downwards.
AAATTAGGATAACTGGAGTGTGGCAACTTTAAAAGTAGTTATCTAAAACACAGCTTTGTCTCAAACAGTTGCCTGTTTTTGCTCACAAGTGAATTAAATTGATTACGGTATGATCTGAATTTCTTATTTGCGCACGGACTTAATAATGTTTATTGCACTTTTTACATCTTGCTCCAATTTAGTATAATCCTTATTAGAAATTATTGCCTTGGAAATCAACTGTGAGCCCATGCCTACGCAGGTAACACCAGCATCAAACCATCCTCTCAGGTTGTCTTCGGTTGGTGATACCCCACCAGTTGGCATGATACTGGTCCATGGTTGAGGTCCTTTGATGCCCTTGACAAACTGAGGTCCATAGATATCTCCAGGAAATAATTTGACAATCTCACAACCCAGTTCTTCTGCTCGAGCAATTTCGGTCAAGGTTCCACAACCTGGTGACCATAACACTTTTCGTCTATTGCAGACTATGGCAATATCTTCTCTCAAAACCGGTGTGACAATAAAGTTTGCACCCAAGGCCATGTAAAGGGAAGCCGATGCAGCATCGGTAACGGAACCAACGCCCATAATCATTCCTGGTAATTCCTTAATGGCATACTTAGTAAGTTCGCCAAAAACCTCATGGGCAAAGTCGCCACGAGCTGTAAACTCCATCAAACGGGCTCCTCCGTCGTCACAAGCCTTTAATATCCCTTTGCTTAATTCTAAATCAGTACTGAAAAACAAAGGGACCATTCCCGTTTCTTTCATTGCCGTTGCAACTTCTATTCTTGAAAATTGTGCCATTTTAATATTGTTTTAATGTTTAATTCCAGTTTAATATTTTTTTGAAATCGTATTCTTCTGGATTAGGTATATATTTTTTTGCTTTTTTATAATCCATTTCTTGTAGATAGAAGAGGTTATTAATAAATAGCTGGACCATATCTGAATTAATATCTACTAGTCTTGGCGGAATCTTTCCATTTTCATCTTCAAAATCCTTCAAAAATAGTGGAGTAATGTCACCCTTAGAATTCGCGCTAACAATACAGCCAGATATTCCCTGATCATACAATTTTTTAACCCCAATACCCAGTAAAGTACACAAAGTTAAATCGAATGCGATTGGATTACAGCATCTTAATTCATAGCCTAGTTCAACAGGTCTTGATTTTACGAATAACCCTAATTCTTTCAGTTTTACTTGTAACAGATAATTGAATATATGAGACTTACTTACATTGCCCAATTCCGGATGCCCATGCTCGTCATAAGTGAAGTTAATACCTGAATTTATAATTTCCTTTTCATCCATAAAATGAAATACACCTTCACTTACTAAAGCTACACCATATTCAATACCTTCGATTTTACATTTAACAATTGAAGAAACAATCATATTGATTATTTTTTCGAATGTAATGTTGGTTTTATTGAACATTTCTGGAATAATCATCATTTGAAAATGACAGGCTGAGGCAATTCCAAAAGCTAAATGACCTGCAGAACGACCCATTGCGGCCAATACAAACCAATTTTCGCTAGTTCTGGCATCTTCATAAACCGTATTGCCAATACGAACGCCTTCATCTTTTGCAGTATGAAAACCAAATGTTGGATTTCTATCTGGTAAAGGCAAATCGTTATCTATCGTTTTAGGAACATGCACATGAGCAACGGATAACTTTTGGGATTGAAGATATTTGGTTAATCTATTAGCGGTTGAAGCTGTATCATCTCCACCAATAGTAACCAATAATTTTACGTTATTTTTTCTAAAAAAATCTGCTTTAAAATCACTGTCTTTTGGTTTGAATCTACTCATGGTTAAAGTAGAACCACCACGACTAAAAATTCGATCGGCGTGATTAAAATCAAATATTTTTATCTGAGGATTTTCAGAAAGCAAGCCTTGGTATCCATGATGTACACCAATTACTTTAAAGCCATCTTTCATAAAAGTTTTGGCTACGGTGCTTATAACGGTATTAATACCTGGTGCAGGACCACCACCACAAATAATGGCAATCGACTTTTTCATACATTAAAAAGTTAAAAATTTTATTTTAAGCTTATCTAGCAACCCTGCCCGAAGCATCACCACCCATAAGTTTAGTTACTTCTTCAATAGTTACCAAATTAGCGTCTCCTTTTATAGTATGCTTTAAACACGAAGCCGCTACCGCAAAATCCAATGCATTTTGATCATCATTTGGATAGGTCAACAATCCGTAGATCAAGCCTCCCATAAAACTATCGCCTCCACCAACACGATCAACAATATCGGTAATTTGATATTGGCGTGTCTCGTACATTTTTTTACCGTCGTACAAAACTCCTGCCCATGTGTTGTGGGATGCAGAAATAGAGCCCCTTAAGGTAGTAATTACTTTTTTAGCTCTGGGGAATTTTTCCAT
>JBBKXS010000122.1:0-3178 GCA_037969605.1 Flavobacteriaceae bacterium | reverse complement strand
TATCAGACTTACGATTTTGTTTGTGAAAAAGAAGCCGAGTTTCTGCAGTTCAACAAAAGGCAGATGTCGGTTTGGGAAGCTGTTGACTTTCTAAACACCCTTGTTGATGACAGTGATCCTGATATCGATTTAGATCAAACCCAACACTTATTGCAAACCTCCGAAGCGATCAGGGCCGATGGTCATCCAGATTGGTTTGTGCTTACCGGTTTTTTGCACGATCTTGGAAAAGTGTTATGCTTGTTTGGTGAGCCTCAATGGGCCGTAGTAGGTGATACCTTTCCAGTTGGGTGTGCTTATTCAGATAAAATCGTCTATCCTGAGTTTTTTAAGGAAAACCCAGATTATACGGATCGCAGATACAATACCAATTTTGGCATTTACACTGAACAATGTGGACTTGAAAATGTAAAAATGAGTTGGGGACATGATGAATATCTGTATCAAATCATGAAAGACTTTTTGCCAGAACCAGCATTATATATGATGCGCTATCATTCGTTTTATGCACAGCATCGGGAAAACGCGTACACCCATTTAATGAGCAATAAGGATATTGAAATGTTTGAGTGGGTTAAAAAATTCAACCAATACGATTTATATTCGAAAGCACCTGTTAAGCCAGATGTTAAAGCCTTAATGCCATATTACACAAAATTAGTAACGAAATATTTACCTGAAAAATTGAAATTCTAAGCATGCCACAGTTTCAAAGTAACTAACCAATAAACCATGTACACTGTTCTTTCGTTTATTGCTTTTACAGCTTTTGTGGCCTTCTACTCTTGGTATAAGCTTAGAAAAGAAAAACTGGATTCCCAAGATGGTTATTTTCTTGGAGGACGAAGTTTAACGGGGGTTGTCATTGCAGGTTCTATGCTACTTACCAACATTTCCACCGAACACCTTATCGGCATGAATGGCTCTTCCTATAAAAACGGATTTATCATCATTGCTTGGGAAGTCACCTCGGCCTTGGCTCTTGTGGCCGCGGCCATTTATTTTGTTCCTAAATATTTAAGAATGGGGCTCACTACAATTCCTCAATATTTGGAGAAACGTTTTGATAGCACAACACGAACCTTGGTAGCCTTGTTTTTAATGATTTCGTTTATTGTGACTCTTTTACCCATTGTGCTCTACACAGGAGCCATCAACATCGAAAGTATTTTTAATATCTCAGAGGTTTTGGAAGTATCCAAAGAACAGGGCTTATGGATTACCGTCGTGTTTATTGGAGCTCTTGGGTCTTTATATGCCATTTTTGGTGGCTTAAAAGCCGTTGCGGTTTCCGATACCATTAATGGTTATGGTCTTTTAATTGGAGGATTGGCGATTCCTTTATTGGCTTTGATAAGTATTGGAGATGGCAATCCGCTTGAAGGCCTGACCAAGGTTTATGAAAACAGTCCAAAAAAGTTTAACGTAATTGGAGCCAAAGATTCCGTATTGCCTTTTGAAGTACTTTTTACGGGGTTGATCATTAATCAACTTTATTTTTGGTGTATGAATCAAACCATTGTACAACGAGCTTTAGGTGCAAAAAACTTAATTGAAGCACAAAAGGGATTGCTTTTTACCGGCGTTCTAAAAATTTTAATACCTCTTGTTATCATCCTCCCAGGAGTTATCGCATTTTATTACTTCGGAGATACTTTATACGAAAACCAAGATATGGTTTACCCAGAACTCATTAAGAAAGTGCTACCGGTTGGGTTGGTCGGCGTTTTTGCGGCCATTGTGCTGGGTGCTGTATTAAGTACATTTAATAGTGTGCTTAACAGTGCTGCGACCATATTTAGTATTGATGTGTACCAAAGACATTTTGGTAAAAATTCCAGTGATAAAAAATTAGTAAGAATAGGAAAACTAACCTCAACCATTTTGGCCGTTTTCGCCATATTGGCCGCACCAATGGTCGCTAATGCTCCAGATGGATTATACCAACTGTTGCAGCAACTCAACGGCATCTTTTTCATCCCTATTGCATCCATAATGTTGGCTGGGTTTTTTCTTAAAACTATTTCTGCAACGGGTGCTAAAGCGGCATTGTTTGTTGGGCTATTATTTTATATTTTGACCACATTTGTTTTTCAAATCAATCTCCACTTTGTACATATTTGGGGCATTGAATTTTTATTGAATTTAGCGGTTATGTTTGGTGTTTCACATTTTTATCCTGCCGACAAGGCCTTTAACCAAGAAGATTTACATATTGTAGATATGAAAGCCTGGAAATATACCAAACCTATGGCCATATCACTTTGTGTCGTTACCGTGCTAATTTATATCGCATTGGGTAATAACTAAGTTCATAACCCTAGCTTTTTCTGTTAGAAATCATTTAGATTTGTAGGTGTATATTATAAAAATTAACACACCAGCGTGTTTATCACTACGTTAGCGACAACTCTATAACGACAGCGCAAACATTAAACACATAAAGAATGAAGATGAATACGATTATACTTTTCAGCTTATTAACTATATTGACTTCGTGCACCGGAAAAAACACTTCACCAGTTGCTAACAACACCAGCAATGAACAAGACTTAAGCATAGAAATAGGTGACACTGTTTCTGAACTTGATAAAACCATTTGGGTTGTTTTTCACGACAGTAATGATAATTACTGGTTCGGAAGTGATGGAAAAGGAGTTTATCGCTATGATGGTAACACAATTCTTCACTTTTCAACCAAAGACGGGTTGCTCAATGACAGAATTCGAGGAATTCAGGAAGACAAATCAGGTAATATTTTCATTACCAACTTGAGTGGCATCAATAAATTTGATGGACGAAAAATTACTACATTGCCTGTAACCGAAAGCAATGAATGGAAGCTTGACTCGAATGATTTGTGGTTTTCCCTATTAGGCAAAACGGGAGAGAACGGGCCTTACCGATATGACGGCAAAACTTTATTCCATTTGAAATTTCCAAAACATTACATGGAAGACGAATACTATAAAGAAAACGGGAAGCGACCCTGGAGCGCTTATGAACCGTATACTATTTATAAAGACAGCAAAGGAAATATTTGGTTCGGCACTTCGGGGTTTGGCATTTGCCGTTACGATGGAAAATCTTTAAGCTGGATGTATGAAAAACATTTGACTTTAATAGAAGGCGGTGGTTCTTTTGGCATACGTTCTATCATCGAAGACAAAGAAGGCAA
>JBBKXS010000121.1:0-5489 GCA_037969605.1 Flavobacteriaceae bacterium | reverse complement strand
TTTAGCTGTTTCAAATGAATGCGTTCTGCAACTTCGGCAGTGTCCTTATCTTCAACAAGTTTAATATGGGGGTGTTTTTTAAAGTACTCTTTACACTGTAACAAGGCCATGGGATGTGAATACACTTCTTTAATATCCTTAATACTTTGATTTGGCAATGCCATTAAATGATGTTGAACATCTAGATAATGTTCTCCAATTATATGCAATTGGTGGTTATCAATCAAGGCATAATTGGGCAAAATAGAACCGGCAATGGAATTCTCAATGGCCATTACAGCCGCATCACAGGTCTTATTGAGCAAACAATCGACTACTTTATCAAAGGTTAGGCATTCCTTAATGGCAACACTTGTATCAAAATAGTGTTGTGACACAATATGGTGAAATGACCCCTTAATTCCCTGTATGGCTACTGACTTTATCATAAAAAAAAATCTCGATTTTCATCGAGACTCATATTATATTTATTTGGTATAAATTACACATACAAGATCTCGATCCTTCCGCTAAAAAAGAAATAAAACCAATTTTGATATGTATAGTTTAATGTTTTCATAATGAAGTTGCTAATGTAAATAATATTTTCACAATTCAAAATGGTTATATCAGTTTTTTGCATTTTTTGTTAAACTTTTAAAGATTAAACAGGAACTGGTATTCCAAATTATATAATTGCTATTTTTGGGTAAATAATTTAATATGTCTATTGAAGTTAAAAATCTTTCAAAAGTTTACGGCGAACAAAAAGCTTTAAATAATGTATCCTTTAATATCATTACAGGTGAAATTGTTGGTTTTTTAGGACCCAATGGTGCTGGAAAATCCACTATGATGAAAATTTTAACTACTTACATTAATGCTTCGGAAGGTGAAGCCAAGGTTGGTGATTTTAATGTGGCTTCAGACCCTAAAAATGTACAACTAATTGTGGGCTATTTACCTGAAAATAACCCATTGTATTTAGAGATGTATGTTAGGGAGTATCTAAGTTTTAATGCTGGAGTTTATGACATTCCGAAATCCAGAATAAACGAAGTGATTGAGCTCACAGGACTATCTACTGAAGCCCATAAAAAAATTGGTCAACTGTCAAAAGGGTATCGACAACGTGTAGGTTTAGCCAATGCCCTTTTGCACAATCCCAAAGTGCTGATTTTGGATGAACCCACAACGGGTTTGGATCCCAACCAATTGGTTGAAATTAGGCATTTGATTAAAAGTTTGGGGAAAGACTTGTCTAACGGACAGTCAGGAAAAACTGTGTTTCTCTCAACCCATATTATGCAGGAAGTTGAAGCCATGTGCGATCGGGTCATCATTATCAACAAAGGACAAATTGTAGCCGATAAAAAACTTAATGAGTTACGGGATACCAAGCAGCAAACCATAATTGTGGAGTTTGACTATCGTGTTGAAGATGCCTTTTTAAATAAATTGCCTCATGTGAAATCGGTGGTGAACACTCATGATTTTGTGTATGAAATCACCTTTTCGACCCCTGAAGATATGCGTTCTGCAGTGTTTGATTTTGCCCATGACAATAAATTAAAGATTCTACAACTGAACCAAAAAAACGCAAGTTTGGAGAGTTTGTTTAGGGAACTGACAATTGAATGATGAATGATGAAAAATTATTGAAAAATAAGTCTTCCAGTATAAAACTCCTCAACATTCACGATTGGCGGGTGATTAAGTGAAATGACATCTCCCGTACCCCTAATTTCCCCAGTAAGGGATTGTTGTGGATTCACTATCATGTCGTTACTGCTACGTTGAAAAATATCAATATTTTGCGCGATTAAATTAGCCCCTTCAAAACGGGCATCTCCAGAATAAAACCCAAGAAATAGATTATTAACTAAACCACTAATGAAGACATTGGATAAATTATTGACCACGATATCAATTTTATCACAATTGACCTGAAGGTTAAAATCGCCATCGGTATGCGTCACATAGGTTGCGTTAAAATCTTCAGAAACCAATCTCAAATTTGAATAATTTAAAAACCCATCGCTGCTTATCGTCAGTCCAGAACTGTTTCTAATCTCCGTTAAATTTGGTGAACTCACATAAACTTTGGTTATCCCATAATCCCTGGTCAAGTTACAGGAGTTATGATTTTCGAGAATCAATATGCCATTTTCTACTTTAGCCACAATATCGTTCATTAAATATTCTCCCGATTCAACTACCACTTTTTGGGTGGGTTCATCTTTAACAATGAGTTCAATTCGCTCATATACGGTAATTTTATCAAATGTATCAAACTCAAATAACTGTTGGACAATAGCTCCCGAATTTTGAAAACAATCAGGTACATTATCACCATTACAGGAAAGCAATATGATAGAAAATAAGATGTAAACGAATTTTTTCATAATCTAACTCCTATTCCAAATTCAACAGCCTCTGCTTTAGCCCCATGGGATTTTAAGGTAACGACTCCAAAAACTTTATCTCCAAAATAGCGTTTCAACCCTACACGGTTATAAACACGCCCTTCAAAATCGTAAGGATAGTATACATAATAGCCCAATTGAGTAACCAATGACATTTTATTGATGAACAGTTCATGACCTACAAAAACACCAATCCGTTTCCAATCTTCATCACCTTTTACATCATATTCGGGAAAAGCGACCGAATAGTAATAAATCAATTCCTTTAAAAACTTGGAAAAGAACACATCGGTTCCCATTTGAATGGCACTTTTTCTATTGAGTCGCTTATCGGCATAACCCGAAACAATATAAAACGGGTATTGGCCTGTATTAATCACATCACTTTCATTGACTCCTGTTCGGAATGCGACATTATATTTTATTTTTTCGGTGAACTTTTTGCCTTCAGTTGAAGGGATATAATCTGGCTGTTCCTGGTTATCCAATACATAATTTGCCCCAATATTAAAAGCAAAGGTATTGGTTGAGGTATTTGGTGCTTTAACATTGGCATTGGAATAATGAATCAAGGAAATTCCCGCCTGCAAACCAAATCCCTTAAACATATTTTCCTTTTTATAGTTCAACATCAGAAAGGTTGTACTCAACAAATCCGAACCATAGGCGTTATTGGTATAGTTATTCATCTTATCATAAGGCTTAGTAGTATAGGCTATGCCTTGCCCGATCCTAAACATAAGGTTACGCTTTAAAAAGTAAAAATTAAAATGGGCGTACACACTATAATTTTCTCCCAAATGATAATTTTTCATATCCTGATGAATAAATGAAAAGCCCCAATCGGGATAATTGTAGCGGCTTTCCCAAGCTTTCAGTCCAAAAGTTTTTCTGCTGTAACTTAAAATGAATCCAGAAGGATGGTCTGTAATTAAATGGGATATATCAGGATTGTGTTCCAGAATGGAACCATAAAAATAATTGGTATCTAATGTTGATATGTTTTTGTTGTCTTGTGAAAAGGTCATCCAAAAACCCAAACAAAAACAAATGGTTAAAAAGTGCCTCATAGATTTAATTATGAAGCAAAAATAACAGAATTATTAGAATACCTTGGAAGCAACTGCTTTTATATTATCACTTTTTCCCATGGAATAATAATGCAGTACCGGGACACCCGCTTTTAACAATTCCTTTGACTGTTCTGTACACCATTCTATACCTAGTTGTCTAACTTCTTTGTTGTCCTTGCATTTTTCAACTTCATGGATGAGTGCTTCAGGTAAATCAATTTTAAATACCTGAGGCAATAACTGCAAATGCCGCTTTACGGCAATAGGTTTTATTCCTGGAATTATGGGTACATTAATTCCAGCTTTTTTGGCTTCCTCTACAAATTTGAAATACTTTTTATTTTCAAAAAACATTTGTGTCACCACATAATCAGCTCCAGCATCAACTTTTTGCTTTAATTTTTTAAGATCAAATTCCAATGAGGGGGCTTCAATATGCTTTTCAGGATATCCAGCAACACCAATACAAAAATCGGACGTGCTGGTAGCTTCTATAACTTCGTGCAGATATTTTCCTTTGTTTAAGTCTTTTATTTGCTTTACCAAATCTGAAGCAAACTCATTCCCCCCTTTTGTTGGTTCAAAATACTTTTGATGGCTCATGGCATCACCACGCAATGCCATTACATTTTCGATACCCAAATAGTGACAATCGACCAAAAGATATTCGGTTTCCTCTTTTGTAAAACCCCCACAAAGTACATGTGGAACCGTATCGACATTGTATTTATGTTTAATTGCAGCACAAATACCAACTGTACCCGGGCGCATTCTAGTAATTTTTCTATCTAAAAGCCCATTTTTTTCGATGTATAAATATTCCTCTCTGGATGTTGTGACATCAATAAACGGAGGATTAAATTCCATTAGAGGATCGATATTATCGTATAATTCTTGAATACTATTTCCTTTTTTTGGTGGAATAAGTTCAAAAGTAAATAAGGTTTTTCCCTTGGCTTTTTTTATGTGATCTGTTACTTTCATTTCTTTAATCTGCTAAATTAGGACTTAACCATTTTTCCGCTTCTTCATTTGAGATGCCTCTTCGTTTGGCGTAATCTTTTAGTTGGTCTTCAGTAATTTTACCCAATCCAAAGTATTTGGCTTCCCTATTTCCAAAATAATAGCCACTTACACTGGCTGCTGGCCACATGGCCAAACTATCGGTCAATTCTACACCTATATGTTCCTTCACTTTTAAGAGTTTCCAAATAGTTTTCTTTTCCAGATGATCTGGACAGGCCGGATACCCTGGTGCCGGACGAATACCTTTATAACTTTCTTTTATAAGTTCTTCATTAGTGAGGTTTTCATCTGATGCATAACCCCAAACATTGGTTCTTACTTCTTTGTGCAAATACTCCGCAAAAGCTTCAGCCAAACGATCAGCCAAGGCTTTTATCATTATGGAATTATAATCATCAAGATTAGCTTCAAATTGTTGGGCTAATTCTTGGGTTCCAAACCCCGTACTCACACAAAAACTACCCATATAATCTTGCATCCCTAAATCTTTTGGTGCTATAAAATCGGCCAGAGTAATGTTTGGAATTCCCTCCCGCTTATCCAGTTGTTGACGAAGTGTTAAAAATGTTTGAAGGACTTTGCTGTTTTCATCATAAATTTCAATATCATCATCATTGATGGTATTTGCAGGGAACAAGCCGAAAATCGCTTTGGCTTTTAACAACTTCTCTTTAAAAACACGCTTGAGCAAGGCTTTGGCATCTGCAAATAATTCGGTTGCTTGTGTACCAACAACCGCATCCGTTAAAATATTCGGGTATTTTCCATGTAAATCCCAACTTCTAAAAAATGGACTCCAATCGATATAGCTTTCTAATTTCTTTATATCAAAATCATCTATAATTTGGATTCCAAGTTGCTTAGGTTTTACGATTTCTGAAGTCTTCCAATCGATTTTGAACTTATTCTTACGAGCCGCTTCAATAGTAATAAAATTCTTTTGTTTACCTCTATTTAAAAATTGCTCTCTGAATTTATCATACTC
>JBBKXS010000120.1:0-2731 GCA_037969605.1 Flavobacteriaceae bacterium | reverse complement strand
GCTGCCGTGATTAAATTTGTTTTTGTCATCACCTCAACAATAGGACGATCATTTTTATGTTCAAAACGTAAATCCCTATTGGTTACGATCCCCTTTAATATACCTTGGTCATCAACAATCGGAATACCTCCTATGCTGTACTCCCGCATATTGTGTTTGGCATCCATTACCTTAGCGGTAAGTGGAAGCGTAACAGGATCGAGATTCATACCGCTTTCGGCACGCTTTACTTTTCTCACTTTTTCGGCCTGCTGTTCAATGGTCATATTTTTGTGAAGTACTCCAATGCCACCTTCTTGGGCCATGGCAATAGCCATTTGGCTCTCGGTTACGGTATCCATGGCAGCAGATACAATGGGCACATTAATAGTAATGTTTCGTGTAAATTTGGTTTGGATATTAACTTCGCGCGGTAAAACTTCAGAAAATGCTGGGACTAAAAGGACGTCATCATAGGTTAAACCTTCCCCTAGAATCTTATTTTGATGTGCTATCATGATGCAATTAAGATATAATTGCGTGCAAAGATACAACTTAAATTAGGATAATAATTTTAAGATAGCATTAAATTATTTCAACTGGTTTTTGCAATATGGTCTTAAAATGTTGACCGCATAATTGAAGCGTTCTTCTGGGCTGGAAAGATCTCCTTTAAACCTAATAGCTCTTGGAACCACAAGCGCATACAAAAATTTCCCACTGGCCATCCGTTCAATTTGTATAAGACTTTTTTTATCAATAATCTTGTAAACTCCTTCAAGCCAAATGTACTGTTCATCATGTAATATAGTTGTATCCCACTGATTTGCTTCTTCATTTTTCAAGACCACATCAGCATCAAAAATTCCTATCAATCTTTCAAAAGTATTATTAAAAACCACTTCACTGCCTTGACGGGCATAGTCTTTTACTTGTTTAGAGGAGAACATACTATGCGGGAAGGTTTCCAACAATCTTAACTTGCACGAAATGTAATAAGCCATCTTCTGCCAAATGACCTCATGTCCTTTTATCTTAAACTCGTTATCGATCCAAACATAAAAATCACGACGTTCTTTAATGGTTTGGTATTCTTGCGGTTTATTATTTGTGAGATTGTAAGTATTTGCATTTTGCCAAACCAAGGTGTTTTTATTTCGATCCGAAGTCAGCCAATCCTGAGGAGCCAAGTGTTCGTTCAGATTGACTTTTTGATATTGTTTGAGGTTTTTCCATTCTTTAGCTTGAATCGAAAATGAAACACTAAAAACTAAACCAAATAAAATAGTTCTCATAGCAATGAAATCACTAGGCTAAAGATACGAGAAATTATACCTTAAGGGTTTTATTTTTAAATAGCTGTACTAATATAATAAGGACTGAAAGGGAGTAAGTAAGTGTCATTAAGAATCCAGAGAACATGACAATATAGGTCATCCAAAGCATACCCTTCCAAAGCAAATAAAGACCTCCAAAAGTTAGAACAACGGATACAAAAGGCTCTATCATCAAGAATAGTTTTAAGGTTTTATTCAATTGGGTAGTACTTAAAATTAAACCTAGCAAAAAGAAAATAATAGACATTGATAACATATGGTTATGCACCAAAGTGAGCATTTCCTGATCACTTTTTTTGAATTTCATAACTTCAATATGTTCCTCAGACTCATTTCCCAAATAGCGTTCTTCTATACCTTTTGGATTTGCAGATGATGTTTCTTCAACAAATAATAATCCTGTAAAAAAACCAATACTTAATACTACAATAAATGCACCGATTAAAAACTTAATCTCCTTTGGTAACGCATAAATTAGTCCGTTGAGTTGCATCTATAAAATGTTTTTGGAATGAAGAATTTTTAAGGAGTGCAATAAATCGTTGACCGCATTAGTCATGGAACGTACAGAAATCGTTGCTCCAGAAATGGCGACAATATTGTCCTGATATCGCAGTTCGTCATTTTGGGTTTTGCCGATAAACTGTTTTAGCCAACGCGTACTTCCAATTTCACCGCCGTAATCTTCCCGATAGACCAAAACTTTTGCTTTTAAAATCGCAAGATTGTTATCCAATAGGATCAAATAATCAAATTGGTCTGTTTTGCTTGGTGCTTTAGAGATGTAGGCATAGCCTAAAAGTGTTTCAGAATTTTTTATTTCAAAGAAGTTGTCTTTGCCAAAATTGGAAGGTAAGGTTTTTGCCATATCGCTATCGATAACTTTTGTATTAAATTGGAAACCTTTAATATTATACGTGTTTCTAATTTCATCATCCACTTTTTGTTGAATATTTCTTGGTATACCAACAGTCAATACTGAAAGTGAAACGATTAGGAAAATTACATATTTTATATTCATTTTACAAAAATATACCTTTTAGAACAGGAACCAAGATTGAAATACTTTTAAATGAAATCCTTATCTTGATTCTTGTTTTTGTTCTTATTTAAAACCAAACGCCAATACCAAAGTTCAACTGGTTTGGAATATCACTAGATGTGGCATCATCCTTAATTTGATAATCGGCTTTTACTACAGCTCCTGGCGCAATTTTATAGCTTAGGCCAAAAGTCCATTCGTTACGGTCGTAACTCGTATTTTTTAACAAACCACCATCAACGGATGCATGTGTATCAAAATCTTCATAACGTGCAAAAGCAAATAGTTGTTGTTCTTTTGTTAAGGGCAATAGGTTATAAGCGGCTTCAAGATACCAACCTTGTAATGCACTTCCTAAATCAGTATCATATAA
>JBBKXS010000119.1:0-3676 GCA_037969605.1 Flavobacteriaceae bacterium | reverse complement strand
CCGACTTTTAAGACGATAATTATGATACTCGGGCAAAAAACCAGAACAAATTTTACACAAAACCCAAAAAATGATATCCTATCGGGATTAACAGTAGCTTTGGCATTAGTGCCAGAAGCAGTTGCCTTTGCTTTTGTTGCTGGCATAGACCCTCTTGTTGGCCTTTATGGCGCCTTTATGATGGGCATAGTAACAGCGCTTTTTGGAGGTAGACCCGGAATGATTTCAGGAGCTACAGGTGCCATGGCTGTTGTGATGGTTCATTTGATTCAAAAAGGAAATGAGGTTGGATTATCTTTAGACGCTCCAATCGAAAACCTTGGTTTACAATGGTTGTTCATTACGCTTTTGTTTGTTGGTGTTATTCAAATATCAGCAGGACTATTCAAACTTGGAAAATTTGTTCGACTCATACCTCATCCGGTAATGATGGGGTTTGTGAATGGACTAGCTATCGTCATATTTCTTTCCCAACTAGGATTATTTAAGGAAACTGTAAATGGTGAATCTCAATTTATGACGGGTCAATCGTTGTTGACCATGTTAGGTTTTGTGGCTTTAACCATGGGAATCATGTACGGACTACCAAAACTGACAAAAAAAATCCCTGCAGCCTTATTGGCAATTATTGTTGTTGCCTGTGTTACCATTTTTGGAGGCATAGAAGTGAGTACGGTTGGCTCTTTTATTAGAGATGGTGGTGGCGAAGGTCTCCAAGGCGGGTTACCAACCTTCCAATCTCAAATTTTTGGATTAATGGATACACTTAAAGGAAATTGGGGCTTGATTTTCTCGACTTCAATTATCCTTGCTGCCGTAGGACTTATTGAATCGTTAATGACTTTAAATTTGATAGATGAAATTACTGAAACAAGAGGGAGCGGTAATCGTGAATGTGTGGCTCAAGGTGGAGCAAACCTCTTAAATGGCCTTTTTGGAGGCATGGGAGGCTGTGCCATGATTGGGCAATCCATCATCAATGTGGATTCAGGAGGACGTGGGCGATTATCAGGTGCTGTGGCCGCCATTGCTTTGCTTTGCTTTGTACTCTTTGGCGCCCCATTAATTGAACAAATCCCAATTGCTGCATTAGTGGGCGTCATGTTTATGGTCGTGATTGGCACCTTTGCATGGAGTAGTTTCAGAATCATTAGAAAAATACCCTTATCGGATGCTATTGTTTTAATTACCGTTTCAGCCATTACCGTTTGGCAAGATTTAGCCGTTGCTGTAATAGCGGGCGTTATTATTTCTGCATTGGTGTTTGCATGGAAAAGCGCCATCATGATTAGAGCACGCAAACGCATTCAACCCGATGGCACTAAAACCTATGAAATTTGGGGACCGTTATTCTTCGGTTCTATTCAAAATTTTAATGCCAAGTTTGATGTTAAAAATGACCCACAACACGTAGAAATTGATTTTGTGGAATCACGGATTAGCGACCATTCCGCTTTGGAAGCTGTTTTTAATTTGGTAAATAAATATGAAGCTGAAGGAAAATCCATCAAATTGAAACATTTAAGTTCAGACTGCAAACAATTGATGTACAAGGCAAGTCCAAAATTTAAAGAAGTAATTGTGGAAGCTGTGGACGATCCACGCTATCATTTGGCCGCAGACCCAGAGAAGTTTATAAATCCACTTTCTGAATATTCACTGTAATCAGAGTTAAGGATTATAACTAGTATTTGTATTTTTTTTCAAGAGCAAATTGTATCTTTGAAAAGATGAAAAGCGAATTTATAATTGCGCAACTCTATTAGAAACACTAAATATAAATTAAACTCATGAAAAGACGATCACAAGCACACTGGCAAGGAAGCGGAAAAGATGGCAAAGGACACTTAACCACTCAAAGTACTGTTTTAAATAAAACGCAATACTCCTTTTCATCTCGATTTGAACAGGGCATTGGCACAAATCCCGAAGAATTGGTTGCAGCTGCACATTCAGGCTGTTTCACTATGAAATTAGCATTTAACTTACAGGCGGCAAATTATACAGCCAAGGATTTGATCACCGATTGTGATATCACTTTGGACAATGGAGCCATAACCAGTTCCCATTTAACTTTAAAAGCCACTATTGATGGGATCAGTGATGCCGAATTTGCCAAATTGGTGAAAGACGCTGAACAGAATTGCCCAATTTCAAAATTATTGAATACTGAAATCAAGGTATCCTATACTTTAAACGGGTAATGTAAATAATTGCAGTTATTCTTTTTATAATACCAATTTAGCTTGCGATGTTAAATTGGATAAAAAAGGGAGTGGTTAATTAACCACTCCCTTTTTATATTAGTTAGTCTTACTTAATTAATTTTTGCTTAGAGGGAAAGAAAATAATCGGAATTAAAAACGATTGAAGTATGGTAATGATTACGCTAATTTCATCCGTAAGCCCATGAGCTTCTCCTGTCGCATATAAAATAGCCTGTATTGGAATTACTCCTAAAATCAGAATTGCTTTTAAATTATTTTTCTTATTCCATGGGATATTAACTTCGGTAAGTTTTCTATCTTTCCTTATCACCGCTATAATTAATAACAGCATAATAATTGACAATGGAATTACAATCATTGAAATTGAAATTTGGACATCTAAAGTTTCTCCTTGAAACCCAGTATCTCCGTTTTTAATAATGTCGTAAATGAAGTTGCCAAGGCTATGAATCCACCATAATACCAATAAGACGTAGAAAATGGTTCTGTTCTTTACCCAATAAAATGAATAATACAAAAAGACAAACAACATTAAAAAAGGAAATAGCATAAAATAATCGGCTTGGACTCCAGCACTGTACAGGTTAAATCCAAAATAAGTTTGGCCCCAACTATAGGTGCTACCGTCAAAAAGACAGCGCAATAACGGTAACCAAACAAGCATAAATGTTATGCCAGTAAGAATCATAAAAAAATTAAATAAAACATTGTTTGGGCGTACTGCAATAGGTGTTTTCATAATGATTAAAATTTTTTGTTAGTATTAAATTACATCATCATAACTTTAAAAAACCTGATATCGTTACAGGTCTTGTGGCGAAAATGCCCTATTTGTGGCGAACGTCCAAAATAGTTTCAATTTCAGATAAAAAAGACCTAGAAACCGGTATTGGTGAAGTAACTTGGGGAAGGTATAATTCCATTTGATGGCCCAATCGCTTCACTTTTTCAACTACATTCATATTTACAATAAAAGAACGATGGCAACGAATTACAGATTGACTTTTTAAACTGTTTTCAATATCCTTCATAGTGGTCCTTAATATTTGCTTTTTTAAAATATCTTTATCCAAATGGTATACTAACACATAATTGTCCATGGCTTCAATGTAACGCAGGTTTGATAGCCTTAAAGTTATATGCTCCTTACCATTATTGGATTGTAAATTGACATAGGTGTCGGTCAGTTCAAATTTAGGTTGTAATTCCAATAATTGGACGGTCCTTTTAGTATTTTGATAATTTGAAAATAGCAGTGCCATTGAAAAAGGAATAATAGCTATTGCTGAAATATTAAACAAGAACTCAAAATAACTGCTCAACTTCCAATCATGGAAATTTCCTAAAATGTTATAATATAAAAAGGTAAAAACCGACAATAAAATCAACTCTACAACAATTCTAATGATTAAGCCAAAAACTGTTGAATTTTCAAACATTAAGGGGAT
>JBBKXS010000118.1:0-2954 GCA_037969605.1 Flavobacteriaceae bacterium | reverse complement strand
TTGATATTATTGGTGGTGAAGATGAAGCCGCAATTATTGCCGCTACCAATCTGCATACTTATATGGATGACGGCAAAACGTATTTGTATGTTGATGTTGGTGGTGGGAGTACAGAATTTTCAATTATCCACCGGGGTCAAAACATGGCTTCAAAATCCTTTAAAATAGGAACGGTTAGGTTGTTGAACGACATGGTCCAAAAAGAAACATGGCTTGATTTGGAATCTTGGATCAAAAATCATACAAGAGATTTTGAAAAAATTGATTTAATTGGCTCTGGGGGCAACATCAATAAAATATTCAAGATTTCCGGAAAAATGCTTGGCAAACCCTTGACCTATTTTTATCTGACTTCATATTATAATAAGTTGCAAACCTATTCCTATGAAGAACGAATTACTGAATTGGACCTTAACCAGGATAGGGCCGATGTTATTATTCCAGCTACCCGAATCTATCTTTCAGCAATGAAATGGAGTGGGGCAAAGGATATTTATGTTCCAAAAATCGGACTCTCTGATGGCATCATCAAAAGTGTTTCTTTTAATACAGTATCTAGTGAATCAATACCTTAATTTAGCATTTCGTCTTTATTTTATGGCTTGATGTCTAATTTTTATGAAAGTTTAATACTTTTACGTTTATATTCGATTTCTCAAATCATGTAAAATTATGAAACCAATACTTACTACTTTATTCGCTGTCCTGATCACTTTTTCAGGATATTCTCAGAATGACAAACCAACTGAAAACGCTACCGAAAAAACTTCTGTACAAAAAGCTCAGGAATTTGAACCTGAAATTAAATATGGAGTAAGAGGTGCTTTTAACATTTCTAATTTGGATTTTACGCCTGATGCAACCTTCGAAAACAAACATCGAAACAATGTGGCATTTGGTGGTTTTGTTGAATTTATTCCGTCAGCTTCATTTTCAATATTGACAGAATTGCAATACTCTGCTGAAGGCGGTGGAAAAGATGAATCTTTAAGGGTGACCTATATTCAACTTCCGATATTGTTTAGGTTAAATTTAGGGGCTAACTTTTCAATTGGTGCCGGACCACAAGCGGGTTTAAAAACTTGGAGTTATGATGACGGCATAAAAAATCTTGCTTTTTCTGGTGTTGCTGGTATAGAATATATGCTAAGCGATATGGTATTATTAGATGCTAGATACACCTATGGACTTACTAATATTCTTGATAATAGTTCTAGTTTTGAAGCCAGAAACACGAATATCCAGATCGGTATTGGAATAAAAATGAAGTAATCAAAAAAAAACCTTTATATAAAACTCCAGTTTAACTGGAGTTTTTTTTTGCTAACCATGTATGGTTTCATTTTTACCTAAATCTTTCATGATTTGTGCTTCAAAATCCAATAGTTGTTGCCATTTTTCATCAACCTCATTTCGATCCCCATATTGACGAGCAAATCCCAAAAACATGCTGTAGTGATTGGCCTCACTAACCATTAGATTTCTATAAAATTCTGCAAGTTCCTTATCTAGTAATTGTTCGGAAAGCAACCTAAAGCGTTCACAGCTTCTCGCTTCAATCAAAGCTGCATAAAGCAATCGATGCACTAATTGTGTTGTCCGATTTCCTCCTTTAGGGAAAAAAGTGACCAGTTGAACCACATAATCGTCTTTACGATCCCTACCTAGAATCCAGCCATTATCCAAAATTTTGTCATGGACCATTTTAAAATGACTGATTTCTTCCTTGACCAAGGCAATCATTTCCTGAACCAAATCGGTATATTCTGGAAAACTTACAATCAGGGATATAGCAGTACTTGCTGCTTTTTGTTCACAATAGGCGTGGTCACTAAGAATATCTTCAATATTTTTTTCTACAATATTTACCCAACGTGGATCTGTTGGAAGTTTTAGTCCTAGCATTATTTTTAATTAATATCTAATCCAAAGGTCTTTTTTAAAAGTTCAATATTTGGATTTTTGGCTTTAAGTTTTTCGTATTTTTCCCTTGTTGTAAAGGCGTATTGCTTTGCAACTTCTTCATTTACTGTAATTTCTAGCTTTAAATCGTAATTATTCAACGATTTACGTAAATGTTCCATTAAAGGAAATTGTGCTCGTTCCAATTCTAGTTTCAGGGTTTCATTAGGAAATTCCAAGCTTATAATGGTATCATTGAGTTTTGGAGTATTCATTTCCAAAATGGAAGCCATGATTTTTTTTCCGCTGTTTTGCAATTCGGAAATATAATCTTGCCATGATTTAATAAATGTTTCTGCGGTAAACGGTTCCTTTGGAAGGGAGTCTTCATCAATAATCACCTCCATTTGTTTGATTTGATGCTCTTTTTTTGCCTTAATACTTTTAAGCGAAAGACCTGATGTTCTTTGAGTAGAAATATTTAAATTAATTTTGACTTCAGGCTCTTCAACTGTTACTAAGTCTTCATTTTCAGCTGAATAAGTTGTCGCTACTTCCGGTACAATTTCTTTTGGTTCTTGTGATTTGCTAGGAATTGTAACAGTAACGCCAGTAATTCCCTTGGTTTTAAAGTAAGATGGAGGTATTATAAAGTGATTGCTATTTTTTTTTTCTCTATCAAAGGTGATAGAGGCCAACTGCATTAAGCAAAGTTCAACGAGTAATCGTTGGTTTTTACTGCTTTTATATTTAAGATCACAGTCATTTGCAAGTTCAATACCTTTTAGAAGGAACTCTTGTGATGCTTTTTGTGATTGTTCTAAATACTTTTGTGTAGTGTCTTCTCCAACTTCAAGCAATTCAACCGTTTTCGGATTTTTACATACCAATAAATCCCTAAAATGTGAGGCCAAACCTGCAATAAAATGATGACCATCAAACCCTTTTGAAAGCGTTGTATTAAATTGAATGAGCAACTCAGGGATTTGATGTTCCAAAATTAAATCTGTACTTGTAAAATACGTTTCATAATCTAATACATTCAAGTTTTC
>JBBKXS010000117.1:0-3401 GCA_037969605.1 Flavobacteriaceae bacterium | reverse complement strand
ATTGGAAAATCGGAATATATTGATGACATTATAAAAGTGAAAAGCAATATGGATTCAGGGATGTTTTACGGTATTCAGAAAGGAGCAATTGAAGCTTTGAAATGTTCAAAAATGTGGTATGTAAGCTTAAATAGTGTCTATGAGCAAAGGCGGGAATTGATCTGGCAGTTGGCCGAATCACTTAATTGTACTTGCGATAAGCACACTTCCGGTTTGTTTGTTTGGGCAAAACTTCCAGCCATGGTAAAAGCAGAAGAGTTTATAGATATGGTACTTAAAAAAAATTCAATATTTATAGCCCCGGGAACTATATTTGGAAGTAATGGAGAAGGTTACATACGGTTTTCGTTATGTGCATCAACCGAAGACATTGAAGAAGCAATAGCAAGAGTCAAATGAAAAATGTATATGTAATAGGAGTGGGATTAATTGGGGGCAGTATGGCTTTGGATATTAAAGCTTTACTTCCTGAATTGCCAATCTTTGGAATTGATACCAATGAAGCACATTTGGAAGAAGCCATTCAACTTAAAGTGATAGAAGCCAAAGCCACTTATGCCGATTTGAAACATGCCGATTTCGTGATTTTATCAATTCCAGTAGATGTAGCAGTTATTGAACTTCCAAAAATATTGGATTTGGTTTCAGATGCTTGTTTGGTTATAGATGTAGGCTCTACCAAGCGAGATATTTGTAAAGCTGTTGAAAACCATCCGAAACGAAGAAATTTTTTAGCGGCCCATCCCATATCAGGAACCGAATTTTCTGGTCCAAAAGCAGCAATTCAAAATTTATACAAAAACAAAACCAATATCATTTGTGAAGTTGAGAAAACGGCTTTTAAGCTTCAGGAAAAAGCTCTGAAACTTTTTACTGGTATTGGTATGCGGATTCGTTATATGAACCCTGAAGCGCATGATAAACATATTGCCTACGTATCACATTTATCGCATATCAGTTCGTTTATGCTGGGGAAAACGGTTATTGAGAAAGAAAAAAATGAGCGCGATATTTTTGACATGGCCGGCAGTGGATTTGAAAGTACAGTAAGATTGGCAAAAAGCTCCCCTGAAATGTGGACCCCAATTTTCAAACAAAATAAAGTTAATGTGATTGAAATATTAGAGGCATACATTCAAAATCTAACCAAATTCAAAGAATCTATGGAAGCTGATGATTTTGAAGAGATTTATAACGAAATGAAAAATACCAATCACATTAAGGATATATTAAACGGAATTGCTTAAACAAGAAAGATTATGGAAAACAGGAAAGAATTAAGAACATGGTTAGACGACATGAAATTGGATCATCCTTTGGTGATTGCAGGACCATGTAGTGCAGAAACAGAAGAACAAGTATTGCAGATTGCACATCAATTAAAAGATTCAGATGTCAATTATTATAGAGCGGGAATTTGGAAACCCCGAACACGTCCTGGAATGTTTGAAGGTGTTGGCGCTCTGGGTTTAAAATGGCTACAAAAAGTGAAAGCCGAAACAGGCTTAAAAACAGCAACAGAAGTGGCCAATAGAGCTCATGTAGAGTTAGCTTTGGAACATGACATCGATTTGTTGTGGATAGGAGCAAGGTCAACCGTAAGTCCATTTATAGTTCAGGAAATCGCAGACGCATTACAAGGTACTGATAAAGTTGTACTTGTTAAGAATCCTGTGAACCCAGATTTATCATTATGGTTGGGAGCTGTAGAACGTTTGGTTACCGCCGATATTAAGAAATTAGGAGTTATCCATAGAGGGTTTTCTACCTATGAAAAAACCAAATACCGTAATAACCCAGAATGGCAATTGGCCATTGAACTGCAAACAAAATTTCCCGATTTACCATTGATTAACGACCCATCACATATTACCGGAAGACGGGATATGATTTTTGATGTTTCCCAAACTGCTTTGGATTTGAATTTTGACGGTTTGATGATCGAAACCCACAACGATCCGGATAAAGCATGGAGTGATGCCGCACAACAGGTAACCCCAAAAGCCTTGGTGCAGATCATGAAGGACCTAAAAATCAGAAAAGAATTTGATCCAGAGGCTGAATTCAACTCAAGCTTAAATACACTAAGAGCACAAATAGATGTGGTCGATAACCAAATTATTGATTTGTTGGGCAAGCGCATGAAGGTTGCCGATAGTATAGGATTGCTCAAAAAGAAAAAAAATGTGGCCGTTCTTCAAAGTAAACGCTGGAACGAGATTTTAGGCAAAATGGTGTTGGAAGGGGAAGAAAGGGGATTGAGTGAAGAGTTTATCTTAAAAATGTTTAAGGCCATTCATCAGGAATCTATTAACCACCAAGAGAAAATCATTAATACATAATAAGAAGGCTCGCAATTGCGAGCCTTCTTCAGATTTTTTTAATCGTCATCTTTACTATTTTTTGTATATGCCAATCGTCGTGAGACCTTTCTCATTAAAACATTGATTAAATCTTCAGGGCTACTAAAAACACTTCCTGCTACTTTTTTATTGTAATTCCATAATAAAACACCATCGGCAGCATTGTGAACACTCATGTTGATTGTAGCACTATTAGTGCTTCCCCAAACACCTAATACTAGGCCTAAAGCGACTCCAGCTCCTTCAGACATGGGTTTGTTGGTTTCAAATTCTCCAGAAATAACGGCATCTACTTCAAGAATTTTAGTCAATTCTTGAGGTGTAAAGTCCATAATATTATCATAATCAATATTTTGTTTTTTAAGCATCGAAGTCGTAATTCTAGGATCTTGAACTTCTAAAGTATTAAGATCTCCTCTCTTTTTTCGTTTTAAAAACCAAGAATACATAGCACTTTGTATACTTTCACCTTCAGATCTTTCTATCCGTTGTAGTTGCTCGCTAGTCATGTCTTTCATTTGCTTTGGGCGAAGTTTGACTTGGGTTTTAAAAGGTACAATGGCTATAATTTTATGGGATTCTGCAATTTTGTCAAAATCAGGATTTTCATACAAATTGGTTTGAGCTTGTATACCGATTATTAGCGATAAAAATAAAATAGAGAAGATAATTTTTTTCATGTTGTGTTGGTTTTTAAATTCAGAAGACAATATACAGCTTTTCTTTATATGAAAAGTTGTTAATTTGTATTCCATAAGTATAATTAATGACAGGACTCATTTATAAATCTACAGGAAGTTGGTACACCGTTAAAACAGATTTAGGGGTAAGTTACCAATGCCGAATTAAAGGGAAATTCCGCATGCAAGATATTAAGAGCACCAACCCAATTGCTGTTGGTGATGTGGTGGATTTTGAATTGGAAACCAAAAACGATGAAACCACAGGAATTATAAATACCATTCATGACCGTCAAAATTATATTGTTCGTAAATCGGTTAATTTATCAAAACAGACCCACATCATTGCATCCAATAT
>JBBKXS010000116.1:0-5178 GCA_037969605.1 Flavobacteriaceae bacterium | reverse complement strand
CATGGTTTTTATTAGAGGATGTTTGCTTAATCTCCCTAATTCGAGTGCGATTTCTTTTGGTGATAAAATATAATCAACCACACCTGCTGCAATTGCAGCATGAGGCATACTCGTGAATTTTGCAGTATCGTCCTGCGCAAAAGTTAATCCGCCTTCATGTTTAATGTCTTTAATACCGACTGTGCCATCACTTCCGCTGCCGGAAAGAATAATACCGATAACTCTCTCTTTTTGCGCCTGCGCAAGTGAGGAGAATAGAATGTCAATGGAAATAGCTGTGCTGCTTTCTGAACGGGGAATTAATTTTATATGTCCGTCTGTGACTTCAATTCCTTTATTGTATGGAATGATAAAAAGATTATCGGGTTGCATTTTATCCATATCGTCAATTTCCTGCACCTTCATTTGTGTCTTCTTCGACAAAATTTCAGTCAACATGCTTTTATGGTCAGGGCTAAGGTGCTGCACGTAAATAAATGCCATACCCGTTTCTGATGGAAGGTGTTTTAATAACTCCATCATAGCTTCCAATCCCCCTGCCGATGCACCAATGGCAACTACAGGAAAAGAATTTTCTTTAGCATCTTTTTTGGCAGGAGATTTTTTTTTGGTGGAAGTCTCTTTCATTTCATATCAGGAATAACTATTGAATTGCCTGTAATCATAAATTTTCCTTCAAGCGGGAGGGGTCTATTTTTCTGCATTATAAGTGAAAGCGCTTCATAAATTACTTTTTTAAGTTGCAAAAAATCAGCGGGCTTGCAGATGTAATAGTGCGCTGCCTCCCTGAAAACATGATTAAGAGCTCCAATATCAGAAGCAGTCGAGAATATAATAACAGGCAGTTTTTGCAGTTTGGAGCTGCGTTTTATTTCTCCTAAAGATGCGAAACCGTTTTTGCGTGGCATGTTAAGGTCAAGGAAAAGAACGTCAGGAAACTTGTTTCCTTTTTTGGTAATTGCTTCAATCAGTTGTTCACCATTATGAACGATGTTAAGAATGGCGGATATGGGCAATTCTTCTAAAGCGTCTTTGAAAAGTAGGCAATCGGCCATGTCATCATCTGCAAGAAGTATATTGATACTTCGTGAAATCTTTTTAGCAGCAGATTTTTTTGTTGAAGTTTTTTTCATGTCAATGAAAAATTGTTTTTAAGTTATTGAGTAAGAAATTCTTTTTGAGGGGTTGCGAAATATTTTTTCCTGATACAAGTGTAATCGCCTGTTGAATTACTTTTTTAAATTCAGAAAAATTAGCGGGCTTGCAAATGTAATATTGCGCTCCGTTTTTGTAATGCAGGTCGGCGATGTGCTCGTCATACGATGTGGAGAAAATAATTACCGGAAGTGATTGTAATTTTTGATTACTTTTGATTTCTTGCAAACATGTGAAACCGTTTTTACGCGGCATGTTGTGGTCGAGGAAAAGGATATGAAAGAGTTCTTTTGATTTATTGGTGAGCAGTTGCATGAGTTGTTCTCCGTCATGCACTGTTGTGAGTTTGGTTTGGAGTTGCAGTTCTTCTAATGCTTCTTTGAAAAACATGCAGTCGTCTTTGTCATCATCGGCAAGAAGTATGTTGATGTTTTGTGAAGTCATAATACGAAGATAATAAAGTATGAGGGCAAATAAAATTAATGTAGCAATTTTTGTCTTGTCCTGAAATGTGGCTATAGGTTAAAATTGATTTACGCTGTTAATTTATCTGTCTGCCGGACGGGTTGGTATACCATATTGGGTGTTTTTTACATCAAAATCATTGGCATTAAAGTAAAGGTCATCTAACGATTTTTCACAGCAGGATGCCGATGGCTCTGGATATGCTACCATCAGGTAATTTAATCTACATTAATAATTTCTGTCAAATCAATTGCTAAAAAACTATCGTTTTTTTTGTCGTACAATGTTGTTCCAATTAAAACTGCTTTTGAGGTTGCATCAATTTCTGCAACTTTTTGTCCTGCATTATTAATGATCCAAGTCAATCCATCTTTTGCTAAGAATTTATGATTTTTGGTTTGCAGATAATAGAGGTTAAGATTTTCAAAATCTATTATTTCGGCTACATTAAGTTGATTATCAATCGACAATATTTTATCTTTATTTGTAAAGACAAAAACTTTTGTGGTATCAGATTGACGAAGGTTACTAAAGTCTCCACTTTCATTTGTCAAATAGACATGATTTCCAATAAAGTTTTTTAATTCACCGTGTTCTTCCTCAGGGAAACTCATTTCCTTTATCAAATTCCCGGTTTCTAGAGAATATTTAGCAATCCTGTTTTTAAACACTAAATAGTATTCTTTATTTAATATGTGAAATCCAAGTATTGGATCTTTTTTTTCATTAATAATTGACAAATATTTCTGTTTTCCTGTTTGATTGTCAAATGCTGCAATGAATGGTTTGCCAAAATCCAATTGTCTTTGTCCCATAAAGGCAAATCCTTTATTAACCATTAATACTAGACTGTCATTCATAAAAATGGATGACTTACTTGTCAAATCACTTGGTAATTGGCTTTCCCAAATAACTTTACCTGTTTGTTTATCTACTTTAGCCAAGTGCTCTTTTGAAGCAAAATAAATGTGAGAACTATCAATAAGCCTATTTGAAACGATATCCCTGACTAAATTATGTCCAGTTGCAATGACACCTGTTCCTGTGAGTATTCCTGCTATTACTCCTACAGCATTTGTGACCACTGTTTCTGTATAATCCTTTTTACCTGTAATTGTATTATAATCCCAACCGCTTCCATTATTAATATTTACAGCATGTAAACCAGCGGCAACAACAATCATAGTAGAATCATTCACATAAAACACATCATTCCATCCGTATTCTCGGTTCAATTCCCTTTTCCAAATTACAGTACCATTTTTTAGATCAATTCCCTCAAGTTCATTTGAATACCCTGTTAAATTTTTAAATCTATATCCTATTCCAATATTATCTATAGGATCAACGTAATAGATGTTGTTTTTCACTTCCCATAGCTCATTACCAGTATTTACATCTAAACACTTACTTTTATTTCCAACTGTATAAATCATTGTATTACTAAATTGTTGTAAACTGCTTGCTTGATAAGCAATTTTTTTGCTCCATTTTAGTTTTTTGCCCTTTAGATCATAAAGTAAAATATTGCCAAAATTGTCAAGATATTTGCCGTTTTTGCTTATCCCCCGCAATTGAACTGTTAAAGATCCTGATATAGTATCTAGATATGTTTTTTCTATCCTGTCTGGGAAAACATATTCAAATCCTCGAATTTCGGAATTATTAAGAAGGTTTTTGCCTAAAACTTTCTCATTACTTTTAACTTGCAAGTCATTCTTCTGACTGAATGAGTTCATTGAAAAAATAATTAATATTCCTAAAATAATTGTTCTCATTTTGTCTCTCTTTTTTCTAATGTTGTGTTAATTTTTGTGTGTTCTAACTCTTAAGATATTATCAATTATAAAGTTTTAATAGTCCAAATTTCGGAATAAGAGAACATATGGGGTTGGTAATTTGTGATGATAATATCATAATTTAAAGATAATAAAATACCTAATAGGAATATATAAATGCCGATGGTTTTGGATATTCAACCATTAGGCAAACCATCATGGTCGCCAGTATGATTTCAGTCTCTGAATCTAAATTATTTTTGAACCAAATGGTCTTATTTGGAAGTCCTATGAAGAGAGCAGCTAGAGATTGATTATTTTCAAAAAACTCAAACCCGCTTCTAATTAAACCTTGTTCTCCATTAATGCTGGCTACTTGGATGGTAATTCGTCGGTCTCCTTTTGTTATAAACATCTCAAAGGTATTACCGTGTTCTTTATTAATTATTTTCTTTACAATGAACTGCCAATCTGCATTTGAGATAGGATTGGATAAGGTACCTGTTAATACTTCAGTCTGGTTTTCAACACTTGGAATTGTTGACCCAATAGCAGGAACGAGCTGTTCCAAAAAGGTTCCATTGTCAAATATCAATTCCTTTGATTCCTTAACCACTTTTACAGATGAAGCGATATTTTCGTTATTACTGATCGTGAATTTAAACTTACTTCTATTAATGACCTGATTACCGTTTTTGGTCTGTTTTTGGCTTGTTGAACTTCCCCAATTATGTGACCCTTCTGTAAGCACATATTCGCCAAATTTAAACTTGGATATTTTAGTATTGAAAAAGTTTCTTTTCTGTGGAAGCTCCTCAACGATAAATACCTTAGAATTGCTGAGTAATTGTTCACTTAAAATTAATTGTTCACTCTGAGCAGCACTATAGGTTGTAATAAGCATTACAAACAGCAACATTAATTTTGAAATATTTTTAGTCATAATGCTTATTTCTAAGGGTTAATATTAATCCTCCAATTCCTTTAACTTTAAATGATAATCGTATTGCAAGTCTTCATGTAAGGTCGAAACTATTTTATTGATCAGCACCAATTGGCGTTGATATATATTGGTTAGCGTGACGTTGTGGTCAATGGAAGGTTCAAAGGTTTTTAATTTGTGGCAAAAGTAGAGTAGGAGCTCCACTTCGGTTTCCTTTTTAAGAGAGTAACGAGCAAACTTTTTGATGTTCCGTAAAATTTTGCGAACGCTTTTTTTGATATAGAAATAGCTGTTGGTATTGATTATTTCAAATAATGCATCCACCTCGGCCTTTACGGTTTCAATATAACCTGCTTCGTTGTGAGATTCGAATAGCAAATAAGTGAGAAGCTCCTTGTTTTCCTTTTTGAATTTGGAAAGCCGTAAACAGAGTTCCGTTAATTCTTCAGTGGAACTATGCTCCAATTCTTTTTTGATCTGTGTTACTGAAACTGCTTTCATTAATGTAATGCTTTCTAATATTATGCTATCGTTGTTTTCTTAAATAATTTAAAAAATTGTTATATAGAGGTGACCAGGTATAATAACTGTTATCCAGACTAGATTTATATTTTACAAATAATTTATTTTGAAAAATAGTTTCAGCTCTTAAAGGGTCGTAAATTGAAATTCCGGCAAACCAATAATAATTTTCATCTTGTTGCGTAGTTTGGGCATGCATAATGACAAAGGGTTTATACAGTTTGGCGGCCAAATTAAGCTGCAATTTGTCTCTATGAGATGTGATTTCGTTTGAAGGGTCCAATTCTTTGATTTTTGATTCAAGTTGGCTATAGG
>JBBKXS010000115.1:0-8516 GCA_037969605.1 Flavobacteriaceae bacterium | reverse complement strand
CTTTCCAATACTGTTGCCACATTTTTTAATGATATTTTAGAAAAAATCGGATTGTCTGTTTCCAGTTTTCAACTCTTTGATGTTGATGATTTACCTAAAGGAATAGGTTTGCTTATATTTTTTATAGTTTCTGATTTTGTTCAATGGAATACTCATAGGATTTTACATCATGTTCCTTTTTTGTGGAACTTCCATAAGGTGCATCACAGTGTAAAACAAATGGGCTTTGCAGCACATTTACGATACCATTGGATGGAACCAATCGTTTATAAATCGATACTTTATATACCCTTGGCAATTATTGGCAATTACAACGCAAAGGATGTCGCCTTTGTTTACTTTTTCACTTTGGTCATTGGTCATTTAAACCATGCTAACTTAGGTTGGGATTATGGTAAGCTAAAATATATTTTCAACAATCCCAAGATGCATATTTGGCATCATGCCAAAAAATTACCCAAAAATGTTAGGTATGGCGTGAATTTTGGACTTACCTTGAGTGTTTGGGATTATCTGTTCAAGACAAGTTACATTCCGCATAGTGGAAAAGATATTGAACTTGGCTTTAAGGGCGATGAAGATTTCCCAGAACACTTTTTAACACAGGAAATTTATCCATTAAAAATAAAGAAGGACCATGAATAAATTAGTCTTATTATTATTTACAGCTTTAACCCTTACAAGCTGCTTAGATGCAAAAGGATTTTCGAAGGACCTTAATACATTTGGCAATGAACACAATGCAGTAGACCATAGTACATGGGATGTGTTATTAAAAAAATATGTCGCAGAAAATGGTGATGTCAATTATAAAGGCTTTGAAAAAGATGCCGAAGTACTGAACCGCTATATTAATTATTTAGCCACGAAAGCCCCTTCTAAGAATTGGACCAAACAAGAAAAATTAGCTTATTTTATTAATGTCTATAACGCCAATACCGTAAAATTGATCATCGATAATTATCCAACAAAAAGCATTAAGGACATTAGCAATCCTTGGTCGAAAGATCGAATTAAAATAGGTGACGAAAAATTTTCATTATCAGACATTGAACATGATATTCTTCGTAAAATGAACGAGCCTCGTATTCATTTTGCCATCAATTGCGCTTCTGCATCCTGTCCAAAATTGCTAAACACTACATATACTTCAGAGAATGTTGACTTGCTTTTGGATAAGGCTACCAAAGATTTTATCGGCGATCCTAAAAAAAATAAACTGTCTGAGAATAGTGTACAACTCTCCAAGATTTTTAAATGGTATAAAGATGACTTTACCATCAATGTAGATCTTATTGCTTATATAAACCTATACAGTTCAGTAAAAATAGATAAAAAAGCATCCATTGATTACTTAGAGTATGATTGGAATTTGAATGAACAAAACTAAATCATCATCTTTGGCATTTAGAAGTTTCCATGATAAGTATTGTAATTCCAATTTTAAATGAAGAAGCTAACATTGGTAAGTTACTTCAATATCTCATTGATAATTCCTCAACCAAAAATATTTGTAACATAATAGTAGTTGATGGTGGAAGTACAGACAATTCTGAATTATTGGTTAAGCAATTTAAAAA
Organism: Flavobacteriaceae bacterium; assembly: GCA_037969605.1. Classification (GTDB taxonomy): domain Bacteria; phylum Bacteroidota; class Bacteroidia; order Flavobacteriales; family Flavobacteriaceae; genus Geojedonia. The sequence goes on along the minus strand of JBBKXS010000115.1, from coordinate 6,936 downwards.
TGTAATCTTTCTTAAATCAGATAAAGGTCGTGCCAAACAAATGAACCAAGGAGCAAAACATGCCACTGGAATTATTCTATATTTTTTACATGCCGATTCATTCCCTCCAAAACAGTTTGACCAACTTATCATCAACGAAGTTCAAAAAGGACATTTAGCTGGGTGTTTTAAAATGAAATTTGACAGTAACCATTGGTGGCTACAACTCGCAGGTTGGTTTACACGTTTTAACTGGCGAGCCAGTCGTGGCGGCGATCAAAGCCAGTTTATTACAAATGACCTTTTTAATAGTATCGGCGGATTTGACGAACGTTTTACGATATATGAAGATAACGACCTCATCAATAAGTTATATGTAAACAAACAATATGTTGTCATTCAAGAATGGATTTCAACGTCGGCAAGACGCTATGGCTCTAATGGTATATGGAAATTACAATACCACTTTTGGGCCATCTATATAAAAAAATGGTTCGGTGCTTCTGCTGATGATCTACTCACTTACTATAACAAACATATTTATTAACAGAATTGCATTCTAATTAAACCCATAATATTTTCCGATTATCTCTTCAACAGGTTTATTTTGTGGTGTAAATTGAGTGTCGCTCTCACCGCCAGCTTTTTCATGGTTATGAAACCATTTCCAGATAAAACCACCAACAAACCAGTCTTCATTCCAAAATTCATCTAAAAGGGCTTGTGTGGCATTAACCTGGGCATCCAAATTCACTTCAACCATTTCTCTATCCGATTTCCATGGCGCCTTGGCAGCATAATCCACACTTCGGTAACCAAATTCCGTAAATAAAATGGGCTTTTCAAATTGATCGGAATAGGCTTTAATTTCCGTTTTATAGACTTTCCAACCATCTATACATTCCTGAACGGTTGGTGTTTGCTTACCACTAACGGGAAAATAGGCGTCAATACCTATATAATCCAGCTCATCCCAAAATGGTGTTTTTGTGTATTCGTTCCAATTGGCAGCATAGGTTAATTTGCCTTTGTAAACTTTCCTTATTTCGGTTATAAGCTGACTCCAAAATTTTGGTCTATTGGCAACAAAAGCTTCCAATTCGGTGCCTATACAAAATAGTTCAGTATGGGTATCTTGGGCCACTTCTACATAATCTAAAATAAAATTAGAGTAAGTTGTTTCCAGTTGCTGCCATTCTTCTTCGGTTTTCATTTTGATCAAACCTGTAAACTCTCCTTTCCATACCCAAATTTGAGGTTTCATCATCACTTTAATATGTTGCTTTTTTAAAGCTTCAATATACTGTTTCGTACCCGTTTTGGTCTCGCCAAACCATTGCCTATCGCTATTATAAACAACTTCAGGATGCTCTAAATCCTTAATAAATCCAAATGGCATTATAGCAACATAATTGGCGTTTAAGTTTTTAAGTGGATCAATATGTTGTGCGTTAATGGAATCCCTTGACGCTACAAAACTTACGCCATTTATTTTTTCTTGATTTAGCGAAGTCATTGCACATCCATACAACAAAAAAAACAAATACAGCCCAAAAATTATTCTCATACCTAAAATTTAATGTTTAAATTTAAACAAATTGAAAATAGCAACATAAGGTTTTAATACAACTTTCGACAAAGGCTACAACTAAACAATTCAATGGAACACATTGTTATTATTGGCAACGGAATTTCTGGCGTGACTGCTGCTAGGCATATCCGGAAATTATCCGACAAAAGAATTACCATTATTTCTGCTGAATCTGATTTTTTCTTTTCCCGCACAGCTCTTATGTATGTATATATGGGGCATCTGAAGTTTGAGCATACACAACCTTACGAGAACTGGTTTTGGAAAAAAAATAGGATCGAACTTAAAAAGGGATTTGTAAAACGTATTGAAACAGAAACTAAAACTCTTCATTTTTCTGAAGGCGATACCCTTAAATACGATAAACTGATTATTGCGACAGGTAGCAAATCCAATAAATTTGGTTGGAAAGGTCAGGATCTCAAGGGCGTTCAAGGGCTTTATAGTAAACAAGATTTAGAGAGTCTCGAAGTCTATGCTCCAAACAAAAAGGCCAGCAAACGTGCTATCATCGTTGGTGGTGGACTAATAGGAATTGAACTCGCCGAAATGTTAAATACCCGAAATATCCCTGTAACTTTTTTGGTAAGGGAAGACAGTTTTTGGAATGGTGTTTTGCCAAAGGGTGAAAGCAAAATGTTGAATAGACATATAAAAAGCCATCATATTGACCTGCGTTTGTCCTCTAATTTAAGGGAAATCGTATCGGATGAAAATGGTCATGTAAAGTCTGTGATTATTGAAGAAACTGGAGAAGAAATAGCTTGCGACTTTGTAGGTTTAACAGCTGGGGTCTCCCCTAATATTGATATCGTAAAAACTTCCAATATTGAAACCAACAAAGGGGTTTTGGTGAACCGTTTTCTCGAAACCAATATTAAAGATGTTTATTCCATTGGCGATTGTGCCGAACAACGGGATGCCATAGGCAACCGTAATCCCGTTGAGGCGGTTTGGTATACCGGACGTATGATGGGCGAAGTGGTTGCGCAGACTATTTGTGGTAACAGAATGCCATACAATCCTGGACATTGGTTCAATTCGGCAAAGTTTTTTGATATTGAATACCAAACTTATGGATGGGTGTTTGCTAAGCCAAAACAAGGAAATCAACATTTCCATTGGAAACATGCTGATGATACCAAATGCATCACTATGGAATACAACACCATTACCAATCAATTTTTGGGAATCAACACCTTTGGAATAAGAATGAAGCATGAGACTTTTGACAGATGGTTAACTGAAAAAAAAGCTATTGATTATGTAATTGACCATTTAAATGAAGCCAATTTTGATCCAGAACTGTATAGTCATTATGAAAAAGACATCCAATTTGCATTTAAAAACCAATTACAAAACGTCCTATGAGCAACAAATTAAATTATAGTATGTCGTTGGCAAAACCGGATGCTCAAGACTTATCCCTTATACAGAAAGTTGGAATAATTTTGGGTACCATTGGTCTTTTTATTTTTGTGCTTGCCCTTTTAAATACAAACTTTCCAAATCAAGGTTGGTTCTTAACATTATCATTACTCCTGATTTTTATTGGTACTATTATCTACTCAAATAATGCCTATCTCAACAAATCAAAAGGCATAAAAAATGATGGGGTGTGGTTTAAATCTATATCCTCAAGAGGTGTTTTGGGTTGGATTACAGGAATTGTTTTGACCTTATTTTATATCGTGCTTTACTTTTATCCACAAGTATTGGGTTTGGCTAAAAATGGAGCATCAAATACAGGATTAATCGCTCTATTTGATCCTTTCAGTTATATCTTGAGTGGACGACCCGCTAGTCAGTGGTTTGTTTATGGAACACTTTATACGGTTGCCATTTTGGTTTTCGGCTATAAATTTATGTTGAAATATCGCCATAATCGCTACGAACAAATCAGGACAGGTTCTGTTATGTTCTTTCAATTGGCTTTTGCGTTTTTGATTCCGGAACTCATGTACCGTTTAAATTCTAAAATACCCTATTACGACTTCAAAAGTATTTGGCCGTTAAACTATTATAATTTTGAACGCTATAGAATCAATCAATTTATTGATGCAGGAGATATTGGATTGGCATTACTCATTTTTGGAATTGCTTCTATTTTTATCATCACTCCTATTCTCACTTATAAATTTGGAAAGCGCTGGTATTGTTCATGGGTTTGTGGTTGTGGTGCCTTAGCAGAAACCGTTGGAGATCCGTTTAGACAATTAAGCGACAAACGTCAGGTCGCATGGAAAATGGAACGTTGGGTAGTCCATAGTGTTTTGGTTTTTGTAGTGCTTATGACCACGGCAGTTGTATATTCCTATTTAGGCAATGACACTAGTAAATATTGGTTGACAAGAGATGTGTTTTTACTATTGGTGGCTGGGTTTTTAACCTTGATCTTCGCTTTGACAATGGCCTTTAAACGAAAAGAATTAGGCAAAGATGCACGTTATGGTGCGATTGGTTTTTTTATAATTATTTTGGTATTAATTGGATTACATTATTTTAATACCGACAACAAACTCTTTTTTCTTAAATCCGAAGCCCTCCGAACCTCTTATGGTTTTCTAATTGGCTCCATTTTTTCAGGCGTTATTGGTACTGGCTTTTACCCCATTGTTGGTAGTCGAGTTTGGTGTCGATTTGGATGCCCAATGGCTGCAATCCTTGGGTTTCAACAACGTATGTTTTCAAAATTTAGGATTACCACCAATGGAGGTCAATGTATTTCTTGTGGGAACTGTTCAACCTATTGCGAAATGGGTATCGATGTTAGGGCCTACGCCCAAAAAGGCAAAAATATTGTGCGTTCCAGCTGTGTTGGCTGTGGTATTTGTTCTGCAGTTTGTCCAAGAGGTGTCCTCAAGCTAGAAAATGACAGTTTAAAAGGGCGTATCAATTCCAACGAAATATTATTAGGGAATGATGTTGATTTGATGGATTTGGTGAATCAAAAATAATTTCGAAAAAAATACTAAATGCCAATTATAAAAGTCATTATTCCCGCCTATAACGAAGAAGATTCTATAACAAAAGTTATTAATGAAATCCCCAATATTGTTGATGAAATTATTGTGGTCAACAATAATTCCACTGACGATACTGAAATGCGTGCAAAAAAAACGGGTGCTACAGTACTTTTGGAATCTCGAAAAGGTTATGGTTATGCGTGTCTAAAAGGGCTAGATTACCTAGCAAATCAAAGAATCAAACCAGAAATTGTCGTATTTTTAGATGGAGATTATAGCGATTATCCTGAAGAATTAACAAAACTGGTAAACCCAATCATCCAGGATGATATTGATTTTGTAATTGGTGCGCGTGCAAAGCAATTTCGGGAAGAAGGATCCATGACACCACAACAGGTTTTTGGCAATTGGCTTGCCACAACTTTAATGAAATTGATATTCAATGGGAGGTTTACTGATTTTGGCCCTTTTAGAGCCATTAAATATCAGAAGCTGTTGGAGTTGGGCATGGTTGATAAAACCTACGGCTGGACGGTTGAGATGCAATTGAAGTCTATTAAGCAAAATTTAACGTATATAGAGGTGCCCGTAAAATATAAAAAAAGAATTGGGGTCTCAAAAGTATCAGGAACCGTAAAAGGTAGTATCTTTGCAGGCTTTAAGATATTAGGTTGGATTTTTAAATACAGTTTTATAAAATGATTCTCGAATCACTCATAATCATAGTTTACACCGTTGCCATCATACTCATTTTCATGTATTCATTGGCACAACTTAACTTGCTTCACAATTATTTATCCTCTAAAAAATCCGCAAATAAAGAGTGCGAAAAGTTCGATTTTTCTAATCCTGAAGAGGTTCCTATAGTAACTATTCAGCTTCCTGTGTATAACGAAATGTACGTGATGGAACGTTTGTTGGACAATATTGCGGAAATGGATTATCCAAAAGACAAACTTGAAATCCAAGTTTTGGATGATTCAACCGATGAAACAGTAGAGACCACCTATGAACAGATTCAAAAATTGAAACTTTCGGGGTTAGATATTCAACATATTAGAAGAACCGACAGAAGTGGTTTCAAAGCTGGTGCCCTTAAGGAAGGTTTAAAGATTGCCAAAGGCGAATACATTGCCATTTTTGATGCCGATTTTCTTCCGAAGAAAAACTGGTTAAAACGTACTATCCCCTATTTTAAAGACAAAAAAATTGGTGTCGTCCAAACACGTTGGGGACATCTTAACCGAAACTATTCAGTGTTGACGAGAATACAAGCTTTTGCCCTCGATGCACATTTTACACTTGAACAGGTAGGAAGAAACAGTAAAGGACATTTTATCAACTTTAACGGAACTGCCGGGGTTTGGCGCAAGACCTGTATCATTGACGCTGGGAATTGGGAAGGTGATACCTTAACTGAAGACTTGGATTTAAGCTATAGGGCACAACTTAAAAACTGGAAATTTAAATATCTTGAAGATGTTGAAACACCAGCAGAACTTCCTGTCGTAATCAGTGCTGCAAGATCACAACAATTTAGATGGAATAAAGGTGGAGCCGAAAACTTTAGAAAAATGCTCTGGAAGGTTATAAAATCTAAAAATATTTCAACCAAAACTAAAGTTCATGGACTATTGCATCTGCTAAACAGTACCATGTTTTTGAGCATATTTACTGTGGCTGTTTTAAGTATTCCGATGTTATATATAAAAAACGAATACGCTCATCTTAGGTTTTACTTTTATTTTATGAGCTTTTTTGTGGTAAGTACCATTATCTTCTTTATTTGTTATTGGTTTATGTACAAACAGGTTTATGGTGGTGGTTATAAGAAATTCTTCAGTTATATCGTCTTGTTCTTTACATTTTTCTCCATAGCCATGGGCTTTTCGTTGCACAACTCGATTGCCGTTATAGAAGGCCATATGGGCAAACGCAGTGAATTTATACGAACACCAAAATTTAATATCAGCTCGCTTAAGGATTCTTGGAAAGGCAACAAATACTTGCGCAAAAAATTATCCCCTAATGTGATTCTTGAAGGCTTATTGACATTGTACTTTGCGTTTGGTTTATATAGCGCGTTTGTGGTGGGCGACCAAGGTGGTGATTTTGGATTGTTTCCTTTTCATTTAATGTTATTTATAGGGTTTGGTTATGTGTTTTTAAAATCGATAGCCTCTAAAGTTTAAGCATGCTCAACATTTCGCTTTTAAAGCTTAATAAAATTCCAATTTTATTGGCCTTAACAAGTGTTGCATTTTATCTTTCGTTTGCCTACGATCTCGTTAGAACAGATTATATAAAGTTAATTTCTCTTTATACGGCTTTATTCTTTTTATTCTATAAGCTTATTCAAATCAACAAAGGGAATTTTGGATTTTTGGTTGGTTTGGCTAT
>JBBKXS010000114.1:0-12620 GCA_037969605.1 Flavobacteriaceae bacterium | reverse complement strand
AATGTGTTCCATCTGGTTATATGTGGAACGAATATACACAATAACAGGGTCTATTTACCGGATATGTGGAACTTTTGTTCCTCATTTTGGGTTTTTGTTAATGCAATTAATGCCGTAGTTAATGGGCTTTTTACAACTCATCTCTAAAAACTTACAACTGGGTCATTATGTTTTCCAATACAAGAGATTCCAAACCATATTTGCTTCAACTTAAAAACCAAAACAAAATGAAACATTTAATTACCATCGCCTTACTACTGGTATCAGCTGTTGTAAGTGCACAGACTAATTACGAAAAAGGTATGCAAAAGGCCTTTGAATTTTGGGGAAACAACCAATGGGAAGAAGCCGAAAACCTATTTGAGCGTATTGCCAATGCAGAGCCAACCCAATGGCTGCCTCATTATTATATTGCACAGCTCAACAGTTTAAAAAGCTGGAACCTTAAAGACGAAGTATTACTAAAGTCTCAATTGGACAAAGCACAACAACATCTGGACTTGGCCAAACAAATTAATGAAAACAATGCCGAACTTTTGGTAATGCAGGCCCAAGTGCTTACCAATTGGGTTGCCTTTGACGGGCAAACCTATGGCATGAAATATTCTGCCAAAGTTTCTGAACTCTATGCCAAAGCTTATGCCATGGCGCCAAATAACCCAAGGGTTGTGTTTGGAAAGGCAGAATGGAATATGGGCAGTGCCCGATTTTTTGGACAGGACACAAAGCCCTTTTGCGCCGATATCGAAAAATCCATAGAACTTTTTGCTAACTTTAAACCGGAAACACCATTTTCTCCCAATTGGGGGCAAGACCGTGCCGAAGCAACATTAAAAACCTGTAAATAAATTAAAATATTCAAAGACAACAAACCATGTCAGAAGCGTTAAAAAAAATCTTTATTACCGTTGTTATTGGCTGTATTGTCTTTGTGGTTGGTAATCTGTTTTCTGATGGTTTTGATTTCAAATCGGTTAATGATTTTTTAGAGGAGTTTCTCTTTTATCAGTTATACTCGTTTGTGCTTGGTTATTCCAACATGTATTTTTTCGACTATATGGAGCGACGCCAATGGCAGAAAGGTGATAGCATTAAAAGGATTGTAGTTGGAATTATAGGTTCTACAGTAATCACATTAATAGGTTTATTTGTATTAAGAGTTATTACAATTATACTTTACTTGGGACATTCTTGGGAGTATTTTATTACCAACGAATCTATCAAGCATTATCAGTTTGGTCTATGGATTACTTTGACCATAGTCATGATTTTTCACTTTATTTATTTTTATAATAGGCACCAAAAAAATAAACTTAAAGAACAAAAAGTTATTGCAGGTACTGCCAGCGCCAAGTTTGATGCCTTAAAAAACCAATTGGACCCTCATTTTCTGTTCAACAGTTTAAATGTATTGACCAGTTTAATAGAAGAAAATCCAGAAAATGCACAAAAATTTACCACCTCCTTATCTAAAGTGTATCGTTATGTTTTAGAGCAGAAAAACAAGGATTTGGTCACTGTAGATGAGGAACTGGATTTTGCAAGGACCTATATGACACTTTTAAAGATGCGTTTTGAAGACAGTATTGTTTTTGATATTCCAGATCGGGCAACAGACCCTGAAAGCAAAGTGGTGCCTTTATCGTTGCAATTACTTTTGGAAAACGCGGTAAAGCATAATATGGTCACCACAAGCAAACCGTTACATATTAAAATATTTGAGGATGCCCATGGCAATCTGGTGGTTGAAAATAATCTACAACCCAAACAAATAGTAAAAAAGGGTAGTGGGGTTGGATTGGAAAACATCAAGCAACGCTACCAATTATTGACCAATAAAAAAGTACAGATTAATCAACAAGCAAAGCGTTTTGCAGTGGCAATTCCTATGCTTACAAAACAAGTTACAATTATGGAAAAAAGATATGAATTTAATGAGCAAGATGCTTATTATAGAGCTAAAAAACGTGTGGAAGAGATCAAAGGATTTTATTCTAATTTATTGTCCTATTGTATCGTAATCCCGTTTTTAGTATTTATTAATTTAAGAACAAATGACAATTTTCATTGGTTTTGGTTCCCCATGTTAGGTTGGGGAATGGGATTAACGTTCCATGCATTTGGTGTGTTTGGTTATGGTAAATCATGGGAGGAACGAAAAATTCAGGAAATACTTGACAAAGAGGATCATAAAAAAACATGGAAATAATGGAACATAAGCATTTTGAACAGGAGCGTTACTTAAGAGCTCAAAAGAAAATAAAATCAATCAAAGGATTTTATTCACATGCCTTAGTTTATGTGGTTATCAATTTGATGATTGTTGTTATAAACATTCAAAATTTAGAGCAAGGTGAAAGTTATTTTCAGTGGCATAATTTTACAACTCTAGGATTTTGGGGAATAGGATTGTTGGCACATGGATTGAGTGTGTTTATGCCGAGCATAATTTTAGGAAAAGACTGGGAAGAGCGCAAGATCAAGGAGTTTATGGAAAAAAATAAGAACCGCTGGGAATGAGACCAGAGTTAAAAGTTAAAAGTGAATAGGAAGAGATGAGAGTTATTATTGTAGAAGACGAAAAACCATCGGCAAGACGTTTACAGCGTATGTTAGAAACCTTAAATGTCAAGGCCGAGACCATGTTGCATTCGGTTGAAGAATCCGTAGCTTGGTTCAATACTCATGAGCATCCCGATCTCATTTTTTTGGATATCCAGTTAAGTGATGGACTGTCGTTTGAAATTTTTGAAGCGGTTGATATCAAATCGGCGGTCATTTTTACAACGGCTTACGATGAATATGCCCTTCAGGCTTTTAAACTCAACAGTATAGATTATTTGCTAAAACCCATTGATGATGAAGATTTGGCAAAAGCCGTTCATAAATACCAAGAACGGTTACCTCAAAAGCAATCAGTCACATTGGATTTTAATGATATTAAAAACCTTTTGGTAAATCCTATTGAAAGAACCTATAAGAAACGTTTTTCGGTCAAGGTAGGCCAGCATTTAAAGCTTGTCAATATTGACGACATCGAATGTTTTTATAGTGAAAACAAGGGTACGTATGCCTATACTTCGGATGGTAGAAACTATCTTTTGGATACTACGTTGGAACTCCTAGAAAATGAACTAGAACCACAGATATTTTTTCGTATCAGCCGTAAATTCTTTGTGAATATCAACGCGATAAAAGACATGATAAGTTATACCAATTCCCGTTTACAAATCAAATTGAACACCTTTAACGATCAGGAGGTTATTGTCGCCCGGGAACGCGTTAAGGATTTTAAGGAATGGTTGCAATAGGCAGTAGGCAGTAGGCAATAGGCAATGGGCAGTTAGCAGAATTAATAATTTAAATTCTTCATTCTTCATTCGTCAATCATCAATCTTCTATCCTGTTGTCATCAAAGGCCGTAGGTAATAATTTTGGAATAAATTTCACAAAAAGCGGCAACAAAATAGCCCCACCAGGAAGCATAAAAATGGCGAGACTCGGTATGGATTTTATCAAATCCAAAAGTTGGTTCTGCATTTTTTTCTGTTCCTCATCGGTAAGATCCCGAGTGGTGGATTTTGTGAGCAAAACCATGAGTTCCTTACTTTCGGAGAGCTCTTTCATTAAACGTTTGCTATTTCGCTTTATGAGCTTAGTTACCATTTTACTGGAGTTGTCATAAAAATTCTTTACTAAATTTTTTGATCCCAATAATGCAATTTGATCTTGATTGGTGATATAAAAGGTGTTAATGTCCATTATGGATTGATGGACCGTAGTTGCATCTAGACCTAAATCCTCTCCTAATTGATTAAGAAATAAAAATTCTTCGGGGTCGATCATGCGATCGGTCCATGATGCCATACAGCCCAAATCAAAGGCATAGCGTTTTTGTAATGGATTTTGAAGAATTCTAATAGCCTCATTGTAGTCTACTTGAAAACTTGATTGTTGATAGCGTTTTGAAGCTTCAAAAAGCTTAATCAAACTATTGTCATATACGCTTTTCTCCTGTTTTGAATCCAAAACGTTGATGACCAGCGTTTCCAAAACTCCTTCTAATTGTTGAATGTCGTCTGTAGAGACCGACTGTGTTGTTAAAAATTTCTGGTAGATCAAAATATCTACAAATAAGAGGGCATTGGTAATAAAGTAGTTAAAGTTCTTTGTGAATAGCCTATCATCAATATAAACTCTTTTATCGATAATCTTTTCAAGATTTGAAGTCGATTTTTTATCTCCCAGTAAGCCATCAAAAAACGAAAGTTTAGACGCATTGATAGCCGTATAAAAGGCCATAACACTCTCAATAAACGGAATTTTTGAAGGATTCTCTTTATAAAAATAATGAAAGGCTAAAAGCAAATTGACCTTACTTAATTCTTCAGCAGTCAAATCGTTTTTTTCAATAGAATGGGACACCACATCCACATTATGACCATAAATAAACCCGCAATAAATTAATTTGGAATAAAAAGCATTGACAGACAAGTTTAAATAGGGCTCTTTTTTTGAGACCAACATTAAAAGCTTTTTTATCCAGCCCGATGCCGAAGGGTTCATACTTTGAATTTAGAACTACAAAGATACTTTTTAATTGTAAAACCTCTTTAAAATTCACTTAACAAAACTTTTATAAAACCGTACTTCTATTTTTTGCGTAGGTAGTGCAGAGACAATTTAACAAATAACAAAAATCTCAAGAATTATGAAAAAATCAAAAATTTTAATTGGAGTTGCAGTGATTGCAATTGCAGGCTTTATTGGAATTGCAGCCGATCATATCGATGCCCCAGCAGTTCAAGGTGGTTCTAGTGACATCACCGACTTTTATGCCTTTCAAGGCGCCAACACCAGTAATCTGGTACTAGTTGCCAACGTGCAAGGGCTGTTAAGTCCATCGGCTACAGGAAGCGCTTCCTTTGACGAAAACACCTTAGTAGAATTCAATATTGACACTAACGGAGACGCAATTGAAGACTTAGTGATTCAAGCCACTGCCAGAGATGGTAAAATGTACTTTTTTGGACCAATTGCTCCAAGTCAGACAGGAACTAGTAGTACCATATTAACCAACGCTTCAGCACAAGGATCGGTTGATATTACACCATATGGGAGTGATGCTATCATTGCAACCAATGCCGGTATGAGCTTTTTTGCTGGACCACGTGATGATCCTTTCTTTTTTGACTTTGCTCAATATAGTGCCATTATAGGAGGTACGGCCACTAGTTTCAATAGTCCAGGATCTGACACCTTTGCGGGTAGTAATGTGTTATCGATTGTAGTTGAAGTTCCTAAAGCAATGGTAGGTGGTTCAGGTACTATTAATACTTGGGTTGAATCAAAAAGAAAACAATAAACTTTAAATAACAAGAATTATGAAAATTAATAATATAAAATTAATGGCTATTGCAGTACTCGTGTCTTTAACGGCATATAACTGTAGTAATGACGATGACAATGTAATAACAGATCCAGCAGGACCTAATTTTACAGGAACCTATGCACAAGAAGACCAAATAGGACGTCCAGCGGTGAATACCGTATTTGTTTCTGCAGGTAGCAAAGATATGTTTAACACTACTATACCTTCAGCACAGGATGCAGCATTTCAAATCATGTTTCAAGCAAATTTAGAAGCCTTAAGTCCAGCTTTTGCTAATCCTGACGATATGAATGCACTCGGTTTAACATCAGCAACATTTACTGGTGTTTTAGCAACCGATGTGTTGACTGTGTCTTTAGATGGTACAACAACCTTTTATGACGGAACTAATGTATTAACAGGTAGAGCTTTGGCTGACGATGTAATTACTGTAGAATTGTTATTAATCTTTGGAGGAGAAGATTTTACTGAAAATCCTGGATTATCTAATGACAATGTAGATGCCAATGATAAGGCATTTTTATCAGCATTCCCATACTTGGCTTCGCCATGGTAAATAAAACAAGCATCAAAACACACAAGTGTTTTGATGCTTTAGTATTCTAATATGATTAAGAAAACTATAGAATCCCTTATCTACAACCTTAACCTAATTATGCTTGGAGAGTTAAACTAAATATTAATTAAATTTTTATTAACGATGAAAAATTTCAAACAAATTTTAGGAATCAGTTTACTTCTAGTTGCTGGTTTATGTGTTATTGCTGCCGATCATATTGACGCACCAGCAGTAGCTGGTGGTACGAGTGATATCACCGATTTTTATGCCTTTCAGGGCGAGAACACTGACAATGTGGTTTTTGTAGCCAATGTTCAGGGACTCTTAAGTCCATCAGCGACTGCAAATGCTTCATTTGACGAAAACGTGATGATCGAATTCAATATCGATACCAATGGTGACGCTGTAGAGGATCTTGTCATTCAGGCGGTGCCAAAAAACAAAAAAATGTTTTTTATTGGCCCATTCAAGCCTAGTCAAACAGGTTTGGTTAGTACTGTAGAACCCCAAAATTTTGGGGTGTCTTCTAATGTGACCATTACACCTTTTGGATCCAGGGCCATTATAGAAACATCGGATAACGGTATGAAATTTTTTGCTGGTCCACGTGATGACCCCTTCTTTTTCGACTTTGCACAGTACAGTGCCATCATTTCAGGAAATGCCTCAAGTTTCAACAACCCAGGATCCGACACCTTTGCCGGTAGTAATGTCCTGTCGGTCGTGGTCGAAGTGCCAAAAGCTATGCTTGGTGGCTCGGGTTCGGTCAATACTTGGGTAGAAACAAAAAGGAAACAATAATCTTTTAAAACATTAGAATTATGAAACTTAATAATATAAACATCGCAGTCTTTTCACTATTGATGGCTGCAACACTTTACAACTGTAGTAACGAAAGCATGGATACTACCACAGAGGCCAATTTAACGGCAAATAGCAACGCTAGAACCATTAAGGGAACCTATATTCAGGAAGACCAAATGGCAAGACCTGCCGTAAACACGGTCTTTGTTTCAAAAGGAAGCAAAGATGCTTTTAACACAACAGTACCTTCAGAACAAGGTGCGGCATTTCAATCTATGTTTCAATCCAATCTTGAGGCATTAAGTCCTGCATATGCCAACCCTGGTGATAAAAATGCTCTTGGATTGGATTCACAGACATTTACCAGTGTTCTAGCTACCGATGTGCTTACATTGTCATTGGATGGTACCACTACGTTTTATGATGGTATTAATGTATTGACAGGAAGAGCCTTGGCCGACGATGTCATTACCGTCGAATTGTTACTGATATTCGGTGGAGAAGATTTTTCTGAAAACCCTAGTTTATCTGACGATCATGTTGATGCCAACGATAAACCTTTTTCGACTTCATTTCCATATTTGGCCTCGCCACATTTATAGTATAAGAATAAACTCTGAAATAAGAATCTAACAAGCTTATTTCAGAGTTTTTAAAATTTATATAAACTCTAAAAAACTCTAAAAATGAAAACAAAATTCTTAATACTGTGTATAACAGCATTGACATTAAGTTGTACAACCAATCCAAAAAAAATAACCAATAGCAATGATTATGAAGCCTATCTGGAAATACCAGAAAACGAAGTTTTGCAATCGGCTTTGAAAGACCAAGATTTTTGGAAACAGAAATTGGAGGAAAACCCAAGTCAATTTCCCTTCGAGGCCAAATTGGCGTCATCATATTCTCATTTGTTTGGCATTACAGGCCAAATTGAATATTTAATAATGGCAGAAAACCATCTTAAAAATGTCATTGAAGTGACAAATTATGAGAACCCAGGCTATTTAAAAGCATTGGCTTCCAATTATATATCCCAACATCGTTTTAAGGAAGCCCTAGGATTGCTAACTAAAGCTGAATTGATTGGTGATCAATTGGAAGGTACCCAAAAAATGTTGTTCGATGTTCATTTGGAATTGGGAAATTATGAGTTGGCCAAAATGTACCTTGATAAGTTTATAAGCTTCAGTGATTTTGACTATCTCATCAGATTGGCTAAATGGAGCGATCATCAAGGCAATTTAGAAGCTGCCATAAACTATATGGAGCAGGCAAAAGCTATTGCAGAATCTTCAAACCTTCCCAGTATTAAAAAATGGGCCTATACTAACATTGCAGACTTTTATGGGCATGACGGTCAAATTCAGAAATCCTATGCGTATTATTTAAAAGCATTAGCGTTAGATCCTAATGATGCTTATTCAAAAAAAGGAATTGCTTGGAATGTTTATTCCTATGAAAAAAATCCTGAAGAAGCCTTGCGTATTTTAAATAAAGTAACCGAAACCTACCATGCACCAGATTATTATTTGCTTAAAGCTGAAATTGCAGATTTTGAAGGCAATAACATCCTAAAAAATGAGCAGTTGGCCCAATATGAAAATGCGGTTGAAAATGTGGCTTATGGAGCCATGTACAACAAATACAATGTCTTGTATTATACCGATGAAGGCAAACATATTGATGACGCCATTGCTATTGCAAAAATTGAAGTTGAACACAGACCAACGCCTGAATCTTACGACTTGTTGGCATGGGCATATTATAAAAGTGGTGATTTAAATGAAGCTATGAATATTGTCAATAGGCATATTGTTCATAAAACCTTTGAACCACATGTACTTTACCATGTCGCCGAAATATATAAAGCGACGGGTAGGACAG
This sequence comes from Flavobacteriaceae bacterium, assembly GCA_037969605.1. Lineage (GTDB taxonomy): Bacteria > Bacteroidota > Bacteroidia > Flavobacteriales > Flavobacteriaceae > Geojedonia. The sequence continues at coordinate 3,978 of JBBKXS010000114.1, read as the reverse complement.
AAGAAGTAAAGCCCATTAAAAAAGAACTTTTAGGCAGTTTGTATGAGCTAGGCCCAATAGTAAGTAAAAAGGTAAATCAATTGTAATTTAACAATGAAGCGTAAGGTATTAAGTCTGATCCTTTTATTCATGCCATTTATTTTTATAAATGCGCAAGATAGTTCAGGTAAAAGTTTAAGTTCAATCGAGAATATAAACTTTATTGGCAACGGCCATTATAACTTACAAAAATTCACCAAGGATATTGATTTAAAGGAAAGTATTGATATACTAGAATTTTCTGATGATTTATGCGCATTGAGCCTGTTCGCGCAGAAGTTTATTCCGTTTAATTTTAGACTTGACCTAAGATTAGAAGATGAACTGCCTTATGAAAACCACAAGTATGTTTATAGCGAATTTTATTATTTGGATTTCAATTTAAACTATACCGTTGGTGCTTTTGATTTTACTTTTTTGATTGAAAACCTTTTGGGCTGGTTCAATACCGATGTTTCCATAACGCCAGAACTCGCAAAGCGATCAGGGGTATACAATGAGGTCTTATTTAGTTATGATAGTGATTTCTTGGTAAGTGCAGGAATTACATTGAACTTTTAATATAAATCCAGTAAAAATAACCTACCAAGTTTATAAGTAACACCATATTAAGTTATGGTATTTTTAGAGTTTTGTTGTTAGTTGAAAGTGTCTGTTTATTTAATATAAGCAGACATTTTCTGATTTGAAGAGTAAACCACTTCGGATTGTACATAAAAAAACCAAACTTGAAAAGTTTGGTACTTTTAAAAATAAAGATCTGTTTTTTATTTTAAGGTGCAGAAGCCACAACACCCAAAGTATATAATTGCTCCATAGTTGGGCTTTCGCTACCACCTTCTGGCTCTAAAGTAATTCCAAAGGCTTGACTCTCATTGGCATTTGCAATGGCAAATATTTTATTATTATCTGTATTGAAATTGTCAATAGTACCCAAACTCGTAGGGGTCAACGGATTTAAGGTTAAGGACCATACTTGGTACACTTTTCCTGCAGGCGCTTCAGGTAATCCTTGGGCATCTAAATAAATACTGTTGGTTTTTTTATCCCAATATACTTTGGCATAGGTATTTGCGAAATTGCCTTGTCCGGCCAATGGTACTGGAATGATTTCATTATCACGTAAAACGTTTAAAAGGTTTTTAGTGGCCGATAAATTGGTTTTGGCATCTTCTATTTGTTGTTCCAGATAGGAATTCTCAATTTCAGAATTGGTTATCGTATTTTCCAACTGTTTGTTTTGGTCCATCATCCAAATCAACCCTGCACCAACAACCAATGCTGCTGCCCAGCCTGTATAGGTCAACCAATTATATTTAGGTCTATCAATTGGAATGACCTTGACTTCTTTAGTGCTAAATTTTAATTCTTTGCTGATTTGGTTGAATATATGACCGTGGGATTTTTGTGATGTGGCAGCGGTCAATTTTACTACCGCGGCTTCAATTTCCAAAACTTCCTGTAATATTTCAGGGTATTGTAACATAAGGTCATAGACTTCCTTATTCTCTTTTTCAGAGAGTACTCCTGCAACATATAGTTCCAAGATTCCAGAGGCTATGTAATCCTTTATATCCATTCTATTTTAAAACAATACTTCTTAATTCATTTATACAATTTCTGTTTCGGGTTTTAATGGTGCCAATTGGCATATCCAGCGTTTCTGAAGCTTCTTTTTGGGTATAGCCCTTAAAATAAAGAAGCTCAATAACATCTTTACACTTCTTCCCTAACTTTTTCACAAACTTTTTAATACCAATGGCGTCTGTTACGCCATCAAAATTTTCATCTGATTGCAATATATCTACGAAATTTTCGGCGTCGAGGTTTTGTTTTGAATTTTTAAAAGCTTTGGAACGTGTTTTGTCTATTGCTGCATTTCTGGCAATGTTTAAAATCCAGGTAAAGAAACGTCCTTTTTCGGCAGAATAAGAAGCAGAATTATTCCATGCCTTAATAAATACATCTTGCATCACCTCCTCGGCAATGTCATGATCCCTGACAATATTATAGATAACACCATGCATACTATCGCCATACATGTTGTATAGGGATTCAAATGCTTTTTCGTCTTTCTTCTGAAATTGAGAAATCAGTGTTTCTAATTGCATTGCAATTTTTTATATGCCGAATTTATGAAATAAATCGTAAATAAAAAAGCTACGGTGAGGTAGCTTCTAAACTAATTTTTGCAATAGTATTGTTATTGTATAATACCTCCGCAACTTACACGTCCTCCAGCATCACCAGTCGGTTGTGTTACAAAGTCATCGGTACCATCATGTACTATGATTGCTTTACCTAAAATATCTTTGTTGGGATCGCCACAACCTATGCACCACTCATTGGTAGACATGGTAATGGTTCCTTTTCCTTCGGCACTGGCTTCAAAATTTCCGATGTCGCCTTTGTGATATCCCTCAGGACTTTTCCATTTACCGTGTGGTTGTGCTGTTGGATTCCAATGGCCACCAGATGAGGTACCATCAGCAGCCGAACAGTCGGCTTTTTCATGAATGTGAATGGCATGGGTTCCTGCATTAAGGCCATTTATGATAGCAGTTAAGGTAACCATCCCATTTTGTTCTTTAAAAAAAACATTTCCCGAAACATGACTTGCACTTTTTGGTTCCAATTTTACAACAACTTCTTTGGTTTCATTGGTTTTTTCTGGAGCCATTTCTTCCATGTTCATTTCAGTATCTGTTTCGGTTTCCTTTTTATTCTCTTTACAACTTGTAATAAAGCAAAGCGCCATTAATACAAGAATTAAGCTTATGTTTTTCATTTTGTTAGATTTTTTAAGATGCACCTAAAATTACATATTATTTAAGCCAATTTAAAGTTCAACAGGAAAAATATATGATAAATGTCATTTTATTTGAACAGGGACAGTGATAACTTTGAAAAATCATTTAGTAGTATTCGATTTATTGTCACATCAAAAAAACCGGATACACCGTTGTTTTCTATAACTGACTAGAACAAAATTAACTATTATGAAAAAAATTATTGTACCCATCGACTTTTCTGAATATTCAGAATATGCTTTAGAGACTGCAGCGATATTGGCAAAAAAGCACAAAGCTGAAATATTGGCATTGCACATGCTCGAAATGTCTGAAGCGATATTGACCAGAACTGGATCGGACGTCCAAATGGAGACCGTGTTTTTTCTAAAGCTTGCGAAAAAAAGGTTTGATGAATTTTTAAATAAAGAGTACTTAAAGGGTATTACCGTTACCCCAATTGTAAAACATTTTAAAGTCTTTAGTGAGGTTAATGAAGTGGCAGAAGAATACGGTGCCGATTTAATTGTGATGGGCTCTCATGGCGCAAGTGGAATGAAAGAGTTTTTTATTGGCTCCAATACCGAAAAAGTGGTCAGATATTCCAATATCCCAGTATTAATTATTAAGCATAACCCCATTTTAATCGATTTTGAACATGTGGTTTTTGCCTGTGATTTCTCAGATGAAGCTATAAAACCCTATATTAATGCTAGTAAAGTATTTAATAAATTGGGTATCAAAATTCATTTAATTTATGTCAACTTACCAAATGAAAACTTTAGAAGCACCATGGAAATGGAACATAAAGTCCATGCTTTTTTCAAAAAGTTAGATGGTAATTTAGACCAACATGATAGCGTTAAATATTTTTCGGATTATAACATTGAACATGGGATTTTAAATTATGCCAATAGTATAGGGGCTGACCTTATTGCTTTGGCAACACATGGCAGAACAGGGTTGTCACATCTCTTTGAAGGTAGTATATCTGAAGATATCGCCAATCATTCGGTATTGCCTGTGATGACCTTTAAAATATAAACTTGGAGTTAAGTTTTAATAAAGTTAGTTATTAGTTAAAAGCGTGTAAGGAGTTAAACTGTGGTTTGGCTCTTTATACATTTAGAGTGTTAGGGAACTCAATCCA